>DATBGM010000188.1:0-18568 GCA_036557945.1 Bryobacteraceae bacterium
GCGTTACAGCGGGGGTACGGCCCAAAGTCTTTGGAAGTACGCTCCGGGCAGCGAAGCCGTCCCCCTTACCGCCGATTACAGCGGAACCAGCAAGAATGCCATGTGTTGGCAGGGCCGGATCTATTTTCTGAGCGACCGCGACGGTGCCATGAATCTCTGGTCGATGGATGAGAACGGCAAGAAATTGCACCAGCACACGCACCATGAAGGCTGGGATATAAAAAGCGCCTCTCTCTCCGACGGGCAGATCGTCTACCAGCTCGGCGCCGATCTCCATCTGTACAACATTGCCAAAGATCAAGACGCCCGCGTGCCGGTTGCGCTGCCGTCCGATTTCGATAATCTCCGCGAGCACTGGATCAAAGAGCCGCTGAAATATACAACCTCGGTCCATTTCTCGGGCGACGGGGAAAAGATCGTCCTCACCTCGCGCGGGCGCGTCTTTGTCGCCCCGGTGAAAAACGGCCGCTTTGTCGATATCAGCGAACACCGCCCCGGGCGCTTCCGCGATGCGCGCCTCGCGCAGGACGGAAAATCCGTCTTCGTCTTCTCCACGGAATCCGGCGAAGTCGAGCTTTGGAAATATCCGGCAAACGGCGTCGGCGCGGGCGAGCAAGTCACCCGCGGAGGCAAAGTGCTGCGCTGGGATGCCATACCTTCTCCGGACGGCAAATGGATTGTCCATCAAGATAAGAACAACCGTCTTTACTTGCTGGATCTCGCAAACAAGGCAGAAAAACGCATTGCCGAAGCAGATCCCGACGATAACTCCGACCCGGCGTTCTCCGGAATCCGCTGGTCTCCCGATAGCCGCTGGGTTCTATTTGGCGAAGAGGCTCCCAACGGCTTCTACCAGCTCATGTTGTATGGAATCGAGGCGGGTAAGACATCATCTTTGACCAGCGATCGCTACAACGTCTCCGGCGCGGATTGGAGCGCAGACGGGAAATGGATTTATCTGCTCTCCGATCGCGCTCTCAAAACGGTGGTAAAAAGCCCGTGGGGCAATCGCCAGCCCGATCCGTTTTTCGATCGCTCTTATAAGATTTATGCTCTCGCCCTCAAACGGGGCGAACGGTCGCCTTTCGAGCCCGCTGATGAGCTGCATCCGCCGAAAGTAGAAGAAGCGCCCAAGTCTGCGGCGCCTCCCACACCCGAAAAGAAACCGGAGATTCCGAAGGTAGAGATCGACCTTGACGGCATTGCCGGCCGCCTGAATGAAGTACCCGCTCCTACCGGCAACTATTCCGATCTGCAGGTGGCAGGAAAGCGTATCTGCTGGATCGATAACGATGCAGAGCCGGATAAGAACAGGCTCCAGTGCCTGGAGATCGCCAATAAAGGCGACGCGCCCGAAACGCTGGTGGAAGGTGTGAAAAGTTTTGAAGTTTCCGGCGATGCGAAAAAGCTGCTTGCCCACACAAAGAACGATGTGCTTGTTTTCGATTCTTCCATCAAGGCCGACGCCCTCAAATCTCCCAAGGGAACGACCGACAGCAAGGTAAATCTCGGCGCCTGGACCTTCTCCGTGCTTCCGTCCGATGAATATCGGGAAGCGTTTCTCGACGCGTGGCGCCTGCATCGCGATTATTTTTACGATCCGAACATGCACGGTGTGAATTGGCCGTTGATGCGCGACAAGTATGGTGAACTGCTGGGCCGCGTGCGCGACCGCGAAGAACTGGACGATCTCATTGCGGATCTCGTCAGCGAGCTTTCCGCCCTGCATACGTTTGTATTCGGAGGAGACATCCGGAAGGGAGCGGATAATATCGAACTCGCCTTTCTCGGCGCGCTGCTCGAACCCGCCGCCAGCGGTAAGGGCTGGGTCGTTAAACATATCTACCGCGCCGATCCGGATCGTCCTGACCAGTTCAGCCCGCTCGCGCGCCAGGGCATTGAACTGTCAGACGGCGATACGATTCTCTCCATCAATGGCCGCGATCTCGACGGCACAACGAACCCCGGCGACCTGCTGCGAGGTCAGGCCGGCAAACAGGTCTTGCTGCATATACAGCCGAAAGGCAAATCAGACGCCCGCGATGTCATCGCGAGACCCAACACACTGCGCGCCGATGCCGATCTGCGCTACTCCGAATGGGAGTGGACACGCCGCGAAACAGTCGAGCAGCGCTCACAGGGAAGCATCGGCTACGTGCATCTACGCGCCATGGGTCCCAACGATATCGCGCAGTGGGTCGAGCAGTTTTCGCCAATTTACAACCGCGCCGGCCTGATTGTCGACGTGCGTCATAACCGGGGCGGCAACATCGATAGCTGGGTTCTCGCGAAGCTCATGCGCAAGGCGTGGATGTACTGGCAGCCCCGCGCCGGGCGCCCCGCCTGGAACATGCAGGAAGCCTTCCGCGGTCCCGTAGTCGTGCTCTGCGATCAATGGACTGCGTCCGACGGCGAGGCCTTTAGCGAAGGTTTTCGCCGGCTCGGTCTGGGCAAAGTGATTGGAACCCGCACCTGGGGCGGCGAAATCTGGCTCAGCGCGAGCAATCGTCTGGCCGATAACGGCATTGCTTCAGCAGCCGAACTGGGCGTCTACGGCCCGGAAGGTAAATGGCTGATCGAAGGGCACGGCGTCGATCCCGATATGGTGGTGGACAACCTGCCGCATGCGACTTTCGAAGGCGGCGACGCACAGCTCGATGCCGCGCTCGACTATCTGCAAAGGATCATGCGCGAGCGCCCAACGCCGGTACCGCCGCATCCGCCCTATCCGGATAAGTCGTTCCATATGCGCCGACCTGCCAGCACGCGTTAGCTCGTCGACGGATCAGTTATTCGTCATCATCATCCAGGTCTTTGTCGTCCAGATCGTCCTCACCGGCTAGATTTTCGTCATCGAGGTCGTCGTTCTCTACGTCCTCGTCGTCCAGATCGTCGTCATCGTCGTCCTCGAGGTCGTCTTCCTCTTCTTCGTCGAATTCATCGAGTTCGTCGGGATCCTCCTCGTCGAGGTCGCTGAGATCGTGGATGTCTTCCATGGCAAGCATGTTTTTCATTGACTGATACGATGCTCCAACTGAGAAAAACAGTTCGCTTTTTTGAAAGGGTTTCAGAGCGGCCCTTCACGGCCGCGGGCGCTAACGGATTCCAGGGATGTGACTGCTCCATTTTCTACCAGCGCGGCACGATCGAAGTTGTTCACCGTCGGACAGACATGCCGCGGAAGCAGGTAAAGCGCGTCGCCGATCGCGGGAGCGGGTGAGGAATCCCCCAGGGCAAACGGCAGGTGCTCCTCGCTCGGCTTTTGCGCTTCCAGACTCGGATGGCCAAGAACCAGGCAGTTGGGCACGCCGCTATCAACCGAAACGCTTTTGTGGCCCGCGTCACACGTTACAACACCGGTTTTAGGATGGCTGATGACACGGCTGATTACGATGACGGCCGGTTGAAAACCATAGTCCGCGGGAAGCTGTTTCAGACTTGACGAATCATTATAGACAATCGTGCCCGGTGAGACCTGGTGCCGGAACGAGCCTTTCCACAAAGGCTCATACGGGATGACACAGGGCAACGCGGGAGTCCCGGCCGTGACAATTTCGGGCACCGGAATCCCCGCGTTTTCAAGGAACGAAGCCACCCCGAGCAGTTCCGCATAACGGGCCTGCGCGCGCTGGGTTCGTTCGGCAAAATCGGGCTCCGTGGAATTACCGTCGTAGAAGTGCAGGCCGCGGAAGACGAGACCCTCCGAACGAATGCGAAACGCGACTTGCCGGATCGCCTCGGGATGGTCACGCTCGATTCCGGTGCGATTCATGCCCGGATTGATATCGATAAAGAGTTCGACGGCCGTTCCCGTCCATTGCTCGACCTGCGCGTCCGATTCCACCAGCGCCGAGATGCGGACTCCGGGAAATTCCGCCGCAATCGCCGCCACCCGCTGCGCATTGCGCCCGCTATGCGGATAAGCAACCAGCACATCGCTAAAACCTGAGCGGCACGCCGTCAGAAGCTCGAGTGTGGTAGCGCACTTGGCAGTCGTCACGCCTGCATCAACGACCAGCTTCATCATGGCCTCGAGCTTGACCGTTTTCAGATGCGGACGCCAGCGCGACGGTTCGCCTCCAAGCGCGCGGATCATGCATTGAATGTTATGCCGCACGATAGCCGGATAGATAGCCAGCGCCGGCGTGAGCAACCCGGCTTCGTCGACATGATACACGGCCGGATCCAGCGTCATGCCGGCGGTCCTGCGGCGCGGTAGAGTAGTTGGTACACAGCCGGGAGTGTAACACCGTTTTGAATTTTCCGAAGGACGCCAGCTCTGACGCCGATATTGCGCGCGCCATCGGGCGCAGCCGCCGGGAGTTCCTGCGCATGGCCAGCGGCGCAACCCTCGGTACAACGCTTTTCAGCTTCGCTTCAACGCCGCTTCTGCGGGCCGCCGCACGCGCGCCGAAAGCCGTAGTTGTCACCTTCGGCGGCGGCTCGCGTGACGACGAAACCTTTTCTGAAGACGGGCAGCAGAACATCCCGCATCTGCTGAACGAGCTGATTCCGCAGTCTACGTTTTTCGCGCGCGTGGTGAATCGCGGCATCCTGGGCCACTACGTGGCGACTGCCAGCCTCGCCACCGGCGTTTACGAGACGTTTAACAATTTCGCCGCGGTTCCGCCCGATTTTCCGACCATCTTCGAATACTTCCGGCAGGACAAAAAGCGGCCGGTGACCGATGCCTGGGTAGTAGCGCCTAGTAATGGATTCAATCGCATCGGCGAAAGCGGCCATCGCAGCTACGGCAAAGGCCTGGGGGCGGGCGTCATTCTCCCCAAGCGTTTACTGAATGCCGCTTTGAACGGCAACAAGGCCGATTACGAGCATCTGCTGCGCGACAATTACGAATCGCCGCTGGCTGCGCCGGCAGAGGGCGGCAACGGCATCGATTTGCACGAGCTGGCCGGAATGCTGAAGCTCTCCGTCGAGGATTTCAAAACGCACGCCCTAAGCGTCTCCAGCCCCGACGAGCTCTCGGTCTTCATCGCCAAGCAGCTCATGCGGACGCTGGCGCCCAGCCTGCTTTGGATCACGCTGCATGACATCGACGTCGCCCATTCCGGCGCATTCTCTCTTTATATAGATGCGATCCAGCGCTGCGACCGCCTTTGCGCCGAGCTCTGGCGCGACATCCAGTCGAATCCGGAATATGCAGGCAGCACGACCATGTTTATTTTGCCGGACTTCGGCCGCGATTCCGATCTCAGCCCGGGCGGCAATGGCTTCCAGCATCACCGCACGGGTGACGCCGTTTCACGCACTACCTGGATGATCGTTCTGGGAGCAGGGATACGGCAAAACGTGGTAGTCGAGCGTTCGGTGGGTTCGATCGACCTGGTCCCCACGCTCGGCGCGCGACTCGGTTTCAATCCGCGCTATTCGCAGGGCGCAGTACTCAACGAAGTGGCCTGAAACGATGTCGTTCGAAGCCGCCCAGTTTGCCGCTTATCCGCCGCTCGCCAAGCAAACGGCGCTGGAAAATCTGCCGGTGCTGAACGAACTGCCCGCGGCATTCGCCCCGTTTCTGCTGAAGGAAACGATCTCATTCGATTGGAAATTTCCAGCCGAACGCGAAGATATTCTGGCGCAGTTTCGCTATCTGGCCGGCCTTCCGGCGGCCGAGCGAGAACACGAGATGTCCTCCTTTGCCGGTCTGCGCTTGTCACCGGCGTTGCTGTCGTTCGACGCCGTCAACAAACCGGGCGAATTTTTAGAAAAACTTTCGGCGCATCTCTGGGCCACCAGCCAGATGGATGTGTTTCGCAGCGCGTCCGAGCGCTACATGCAGAATTTCCGCAAAGTCCATCCCGAACCGGCACCGCCCGTTCCGCGCGCCGCCATCGTGCTGATCGGACAAGGCGTAGCTTCGAACCAGTATCCGCTTTTCCGCAAACTGCGCCGGGAAGGTACGCGCTTCCGCCAGGTTGAAGACGGGGACGGCCTCAAGCGCGTTCTCGAATTGCTGCAATCCCGCGCCGGGGCGCATCGAGAGCCCTATGCGCACTGGTTCATCGACGGCGGAGCCACGCCTATCGAGAACAACGGCATAGTCGCAGTCTCCTATATACGTCTTTCGGCCGTCCGCACGGCGCTGACGGCAACTATCCGAAAGGCCTTCGAATCGCGCATGTCGCCGGAACTTCTCCGCACAACGCTCGCACAGATGACTCCGCAAAACCTCGGCATGAAGCTAACGGGAGACGAGCCATTCGACCGGTTCAATTTGAGCCTGTTTACGGAAGGCTCCGGCACCCAGATCTACAGCACGACCTTCGTGCAGTGGGCCGCCCGCGAAGCCCTGCGCCGTGCAAAACCGGTAACGCTGGTAGCCCGGTATGCGCCGCGCGCGCGCGAGGCATCCATGCACGATCTGCTGAGCGGCAATTCGCAGGAGGCTCTGGATCCGGCCGGATCGCTGGTGGATGCCGATATGGGCGCCTGGTATACATGGATCGGGTTGCAGCGGTTGCCCGGAGGAGATCGCTCAAACTTTCTCGTTTGGTTTGAGGAGCACCGCGAAGCCGTAGCTGTAGGGCCATCGTTTGCACGCGGTAAAGAAGACAGCAGCACGGTGCATCTGGCCGGTTTGCTGCAGCGTTTCGCTGGCTAGCCGGCTATACCAGGTTCTGCAACGCGCTCTTCAAATCCGGATAATCAAAGCGAAAGCCTGCCTCGAGCGCGGCCTTTGGAATTACGCGCTGGCTTTTGAACAGATATCCGGCCAATTCTTCCTGCAGCCACCGCATCGCGAATTTTGGAATGGACAGCAGCGCCGGCCGGTGCAGCGCGCTAGCCAGCGCCTTCGTGAAATCGACATTGGTTACAGGTTGCGGACTTGAGCCATTCGCCGCATTTTCAATCGATGCGGTGTCAGCCACAAACAACAGCAGGCGAATCAGATCGTCTACGTGAATCCAGGACATCCATTGTTTTCCGTCGCCTAAACGGCCGCCGACTCCCAAGCGGAAAGGAGTGAGCATCGCCGGGAGAACTCCGCCTTCGCGCCCGAGAACCGGCGCGATACGAATGGAGACGGTTCGAACACCGAACCCGCGAGCGCCCGCAGCAGCCTGCTCCCAGTCCTGGCAGAGCCTGGCAAGAAAATCAGTTTGCGGCTCCGATGTTTCCGCCAGCACTTCATTGCCGCGGTCGCCGTAGTACCCGATTGCGGAAGCGGAAACGAGCACGCCGGGCCTGTGCTGCAGGCCGGCCAGCGCCGCGACAAGATTCTTCGTGCCTTGTACACGACTATCGTAGATTCGCTTTTTCACCGAAGCCGACCAGCGTTGCGCAATCGGTTCTCCAGCCAGGTGGAAAATACCGTCAATGCGCGACAATGCATTCAGCTCGGGTTGTCTTGCCGTGTCCCATGGATGAAACGAGGCCTGCGAGGGCAGTTTCCCGCTACGCCGGCGGGCTAAATAGTAGACGGCATCTCCGCGCGCAAGCAGCGCATGGACGAGCTTTGTTCCGATAAAGCCCGTAGCGCCCGTTACTAAATACGTCATGGCAGGGATTCGCGCGAAGCGATTCCCAGCGCTCTCATTTTGCGATAAAGATTGCTGCGCTCCAGACCAAGCAGTTCCGCCGCGCGCGTCACGTTTCCGCCGGTTTCATCGAGTTTGCGCAGGATATATTCACGTTCGGCTGCCTCTTTCACGTCCTGCAGGCTTCCAAAACCCTCGCTTCGGGTCAACTGCGCCTTGCGCACCGAATCGAGAGGCAGGTGTCTTACTTCAATACGCCGCGGCCCGTGCAGAATGACCATCCGCTCCATCAGATTTCTCAGTTCCCGAACATTGCCGGGCCACGAGTAGCGGCCCAGTGCCTCGACGGCCTCCTCGCTCAGCTCTTTCGGCCTACGGCCATACGCGGTTGCGAACTCACGCAGAAAGTGCGAGGCAAGCAGCGGTATATCTTCTATGCGATCGCGCAACGGCGGCACCGTAAACGGAATCACGTTGAGCCGGTAAAAGAGATCCTCGCGGAAATTGCCGCGCTCAATCTCCTTTTCCAGGTTCTTGTTGGTCGCAGCAACTACCCGCGCATCCGCTTGAATCGATTGCGGCGCTCCGACCGGCTCGAAACGATGTTCATCAAGGGCGCGCAGCAGCTTCGATTGTGTTTTGAGGCTCATGTCGCCGACTTCGTCCAGAAAGAACGTTCCGCCGTGGGCTTTTTGCAGCTTGCCGATTTTGTGATCGGCCGTGCCGTTGAGGTTCGTGCGCCGGTACCCGAACAGTTCGCTCTCGATCAGATCCTCGGGAATGGCCGCGCAATTCACTTCGACAAACGGGCCTTCTGCGCGCGTGCTCATCTTGTGCAGCGCGCGCGCCACCAGCTCTTTGCCCGTGCCGCTTTCACCGTAAATCAGCACGCGGCCATTCGTTCCCGCCATCAGCTTCAACTGCTGGCGCAACGCTTTTACCGCCACGCTTTCGCCGATAAGTTCGGGCGCCGAAGTGTCTTCCCGCAACCGCTGCAGCTCCTGATCCATCCGGCGCTGCTGCAGCGCGTTCTTCAGCGCAACGCTTACTTTTTCAATGGTGAGCGGCTTTTCAACAAAATCGAAGGCGCCCAGCTTGGTCGCTTTTACCGCAGTCTCGATATTGCCGTGACCCGAAATCATGATGACGGACGGACGTGTTTCGGCCGCAATCTCCTGAATCCGCTGCAGCGTTTCAAGTCCATCGATTCCCGGCAGCCAGATATCGAGCAGCACGGCATCATAGGTATCGTGATTCAGGGCGTCCAGGCAGGCTTCGCCGGTAGCAACCGCCGTCGAATCGTAGTTTTCATCCGCCAGCACGCCGCGTAGAGTGTGGCGGATATTTACTTCATCGTCAACGATGAGAATTCTGGCTTCATGTCCGGGCATCGCTACATCTTCAGGGTAGCTGTGGATATTTCTTCGGTAACGGCTGAAGACTCCGGCTCGGGTGCGGACGGCGTGTTGAAGTCGATCACAAAACGCGTGCCCGCCGGCCGGTTGTCTTCCAGCCGCACACGCCCATGATGTTCTGTGACGATATGACTGACGATGGCGAGGCCAAGCCCCGTTCCACGCCCCTTGGTGGAAAAGTACGGGAGAAACAACTTCTCCCGGTCAGCAGCCGAAACTCCGCACCCGGTGTCGGTCACGGAAAGCTCGACAGTATCCGGCGCGGACTGCCTGGTCGCAATCTTCAGATGCCGTACGGGCGATTCCTTCAGAGCCTCAGCCGCGTTATCCACCAGGTTGACGATCACGCGCTTTATCTGCTCGCGGTCGAGCAAAATGAGCGGCAGACCTGATGCAAGCTCTACTCTCACGATGATCCCGTCGAGCCGCCCGGCGAAAACGGCCATGGCGCTTTCCACTACTTCGTTCAGATCGGTCAACAGAGGCTGCGCGGCGGGGAAGCGCGAGAATCGCGCGAATTCATTCACCAGCGTCTTTACGGTTTCCACTTCGCCCTGAATGGTGGCAGTACATTCTTCCAGAATTCGCCGGCTTTCCACCGGCAACGCCAGGCGCGCTAGCTGCCGTGCAATGCGGTCCGCGCAAAGCGAAATCGGCGTGAGCGGATTCTTGATCTCATGTGCGATGCGCCGCGCGACTTCCTGCCAGGCGGCCGCCTTTTGCGCCCGCAGCAGATCGCTCGTATCTTCGAGCACCATCACAAATCCGCGCTGTTCTTCAAGCGATGCAACCGTAACGGCAAGGTGAAGTACAGAGGAGTTATGCTCAAGGTCAAGTTGACAAGCTGCTGTACCGGTGCGGCGGGCCCGGTTCAGAAGATAGCGAATTTCAACCAGTTCGTCCGGCGAAAACAGGTCCTCCAATTTTTGGGCCTGAGCTACCATCTGCTCGGAAAAAATGCCGCGAAGCGCGCGATTTACCCGTTCGATGCGTTCATCGAGCGACACGGAAATGACACCCGTCGGAATGCTCTCGAGAATGGCCTCAGTAAACTGTCGGCGCGCTTCCAGCTCGCGCGCGTTGCCCTCGAGCTCGCTGGTCATCGCATTGAATGCGCGCACCAGCGTAGCCAGCTCGTCGATCGCGCTCACCTGCACGCGATAAGAGAGATCGCCCCGGCGCACTTCGCGCGCGGCCCCCAGCAGCGCTGAAATCGGCACGCTGATCTGCCGGGACAGCACCTGTGCCGACCACGCCGCGAAAAACAGCACAAACAGCGTAAGCAGGCAGATCATCAGGAAATACGTGTCTTTATAGAATTTTTCGTGGCTTCCCAGGCGCGCTTGCTCATCCATAAACCGCTGGATGGCCGTTTCCTTTTCATCCGGATTGAGAGCGAGAGCTGTCGTGACTTTGAGCTCACCGAGCTTTGTGCCACCGTCGAGCACGTCGGCTTTTGCCTGCATCAGGGCGCCGCCGGGTTTCCGAAAATTTTGAAATAGTACGACCGGCAAACGCGGCGCCGGCGGGACAAGCACTAGCTGCTGAATCGCTGCCTTCTGAGCAAGCGTTCGAAAAAATTCCGTATCGACGTGTCCTGTCTCGACCGCCTCGCGTGTTTGCGGCAGCAACCCGATCCAGTTCGCCTGCGCCTGAACGCGCCCCTGCCCCTCGCCCCGATAGGAACGGTCGAGATCTTTCAGGTTCATCTCAATTCCGCGCACGGGCTGCGTAAACCATTTGTTCAGCGTCCGGTTCAGAACGAAATAGTTGAAGAAGGCGGAAAAGAGCGTCGGAGCAATCGTGAGCGCGAGCGCACCCATCAGCAGGCGCGAACGGATACGCGAGCCTTCGCGATTCTGTTGCCGGTCCATGTACAGCTTGACCACGGCACGGAACAGCATAAAGGCCAGCGTGACCGCCAGCAGAAAAATGAGAGTGGAGACAGCCGACAGAACGATCGTTTCGTGCACATCGGCCGGGCCGAAAGAAAAACTGAACGAGCCCTGCCAGATCATCAGCGCCAGCAGAATGAGAAAAGTGACTGCAGCGGCAGTGAAGACGAAACGCCGTTTCACGACAATGCCATGTTAGCGCGCTTCGGCGGAATTTTTGAATGTGGTGAAGAACTTTGAAGGGGCGTCACCGGTCCGCCCCGCTACCGATTTACAGGCCCTTTTTGCCTAAAAACACGATGAGATCGACGATGCGGTTCGAGTAGCCCCACTCGTTGTCGTACCAGGAAACTACCTTCGCCAGGTTTCCGTCGAGAACCTTGGTCAACTGCGCATCGACAATCGAGCTATTCGGGTTGCGCATCATATCGCTCGAAACGACCGGGTCTTCGGTATAAGCCAGGATGCCCTTGAGAGAATTCTCCGACGCTTTTTTGAGCGCGGAGTTCACCTCTTCCGTAGTCGTGTTCTTCTTGAGAACAGCAACGAAATCGACCACCGAGACATCGGGCGTTGGGACGCGAATGGAATAGCCATCCAGCTTGCCTTTCAGTTCAGGAACGACCAGCCCGATCGCCTTGGCTGCGCCGGTGGAAGTCGGAATCATGTTCAGAGCCGCAGCACGCGCCCGGCGCAGATCCTTGTGCGGAAAATCGAGGACATTCTGGTCATTCGTATAGCTGTGAATGGTAGTCATCGATCCCTTCTCGATACCGAAGGTGTCGTGCAGCACCTTGACGAGCGGCGCAAGGCAATTCGTCGTACAGGAGGCGTTCGAAATAATGTTATGGCTGCCCGGTTTATAGGCGTCGTCATTCACGCCGAGCACAACCGTGACGTCCTCACCCTTCGCGGGCGCCGAAATGATAACTTTTTTCACGCTGCCGCGGAGGTGCTTTTGCGCGTCCTTCGCATCGGTGAAGCGGCCGGTTGATTCGACGACGACCTGCACGCCGAGTCCCGGCCAATCGATTTCGGCCGGATCCTTGATGGCGAAAATTTTGATCTTCTTGCCGCCAACCACCACGCTGTCGCCATCGGCCTTAACGTCTTCGGAGAGCGGGCCGAGAATCGAATCGTACTTCAGAAGATGAGCCAGCGTCTGCGTATCGGTCAAGTCGTTGGCAGCGACGAACTCGATCTCAGGATTCTGGAGTCCCGCGCGGACGACATTCCGCCCGATACGGCCGAAGCCGTTAATTCCTACCTTGATTGCCATATCTTTCTATTTTACGGACGGCATTCACGGAGCCTGTGTCAGGCGTATATTGCGTCGGCTTGGGCGGCCTCCTTCAAAAACTTTTGCAGCCGGGCGTAACTCAGTGCCGGTACAGCACGAATGAGCCATTGTAATCGGCGGCGAGTTGATGGATCATTCTGTGCGCATCGACTTCTTCGCTGGATTCCGCAAATCACAGGAAGGAAATTCAGAATGAGAAACACAGCCCGTAATCTGCTTGCGGTCTTGCTGGGAATTGGGGCAGCAGCCTCCACTCTTTGCGCTGCGGAAGGAGTTTCGCGAGGAGGCGCCGTGTTTGTAATGACGAACGACGCCTCCCGGAACGAAATTGTCGCTTACGAACGTACCCCGGAAGGAATGCTGTATAACCGTGCCCGATATGCAACCGGCGGCCGCGGCAGCGGCGGTGTGACGGATCCGCTTGAATCGCAGGGCTCGCTTACACTGAGCCAGGATCGCTCGCTGTTGTTTGCTGTCAACGCAGGCAGCGGAACCGTATCGGTGTTTACTGTTCATGGCGCCTTCCTGTTCCTGCGGGACAGGGCGGCATCTGGTGGAAGCGAGCCAGTGGCGGTCGCTCAATGGCGCGACCTGGTTTATGTCCTCAACCAGGGCGGAAGCGGAAGCGTTGTAGCCTTCCGGCTGGAAGCAGGCGGCCGCTTGCGGCAGATCCGCAATTCGACCGTGTTTCTTACTGCGAACGCCACCGGTGGTTCATCGCTATCGATCAGCCCGGACGGGCGATTTCTGACAGTTGTTGAAAGGTTGGCCAACAAAATCGACGCGTTTCAAATCAAGTCTGATGGCACTTTGGCGCATATCGTTGCCAATTCCAGCCCCGGTGCGGGAGCCTTTTCTGCAATCTTCGCCCCTGAAGGAAATCTGCTCGTTTCCGAGACGGGAGTCGCAGGTGTAATGAATGGCTCTGCGGCATCCTCGTACGCGATTACGCAAGACGGCATGCTATCGGCGTTTACGCAAAGCATTCCCACGTTGGGCGCTGCGAACTGCTGGAACGCTGTTACGCCGGACGGGCGTTGGGTCTATTTCTCGAACGCCGGCTCAGCAACGATCGCGGGTTTTGCTATCGGCAAAACAGGCCAGTTGACTCCCATCGGAGGAACCATCGTTGGCACCAATCCTGAGGGAAGTACAAATCTCGATATAGCGATCACTGCCAATGGACGCTATCTGTATACCCTGAACTCCGGAACGGGCACGATCGGCATTTTCAAAATCCAGCAGGATGGCACACTGTTAAGCCTTGGCGAAGCCGGAGAATTACCGGCGAACTCCGGGCTGAACGGAATCGCGGCGCTGTGAACGGACTCGGACAACAGGCTGCGCGCTGGGCGCCCATTCCGCTTCGGCTGATCGTCGGATACGGTTTCATGGCGCATGGCTTTGCCAAGCTGACCAGGGGACCGGATGCCTTCGCTGCCGTTCTCCACGGTTTGGGCATGCACGCGGCCGGTTTGCTGGCATGGTCTACGATACTCGTCGAGTTATTCGGCGGGCTGGCGGTGCTGGCAGGTGCTTTCGTGGCGCTTGCCAGCCTTCCCCTGGCGGCGGTTCTGTTAGTGGCGATTTTTACCGTGCATTTGCCGTACGGGTTTAGCTCGATCAAACTGACAGCGGTCACGGCTGCCGGCGCACAGTTCGGAAAGCCGGGATACGAATGTGACCTTCTTTATCTTGCTTGTCTGGCTGCACTCGTTCTCGGCGGCTCCGGGCCCCTGACCATGGAAGGGCTCTTAAGAAAGTTCGTTCGGCGAAAACAGGCGCGGCGGTCAATTGAGCTTCGCGAAATCGACACCACAACGCTCGGGACCAACCCGAATCAGCACGATGGTGAGCGCGAATACGGCAGCGGCGGTTACGGCCATGGCGCTCGCGTAGCTGATGTGCCGCGAAAGCATCGCCTCAAACGCTCCGACTGAGCCCGCCAGCAGCGCTCCGCATTGATAGGCGAAACCGGGCAAAAAACCGCGAATCTCATTGGGCGAAAGTTCGCTCAAATGCGCCGGAATAACGCCCCAGGCGCCCTGCACGAAAAACTGGATCAGAAACGCTCCTGCAATGAGCCAGCCAACGTGCGGAGCGTAAGCCCATAACGGAACGATCAGAATGGCGGCAACAAGCGACCAGGCAACCGTGCGCCGGCGCCCGAGGCGATCGGAAGCGAGGCCGATTGTCACGCCCCCCGCCAGCGCGCCCACCATAGAAATCGCCGTGATCAAAGAGCGTTCGGTGGTACCGAAGTGCCAGAAACGCTGCAGGAACGTCGGATACATGTCCTGCGTGCCATGCGAGGAAAGATTCATGCCGGTCATGAGCAGGACCAGGTACAAGAAGAGTTTCCAATAGCCGGCGAGTGTTTTTCCGAGTTCGCTCCAGCCGGCGCGCTTCGATTGTGCCCAGACTTCGGACTCGCTCACGCGATAGCGGACGAAGAGCGCAAGCAGCGCCGGAAGTCCTCCCAGGAAGAAGAGCGGCCGCCAGCCGAAGCGCGGAAAGACGAGCGGGTATGCGACTGCTGCGAGTAAATAGCCGAGTGCGTAGCCCTGCTGTAAGAGCCCCGAGAGCACGCCGCGCCAGCGGGGCGGAACTTTTTCCATGGCAAGCGAAGCGCCCACGCCCCACTCTCCGCCCATGCCGATACCGAATAATGCACGCAACACGAGAAAACTAGTAAAGTTCGGCGCAAATCCGGTAGCCACTTCTACCAGCGAATAGAAAATCAGGTCGATCATAAGCGGCAGGCGGCGCCCGTAGCGGTCTGCCAGCAAACCGAATAGAAACGCTCCCACAGGACGGAATGCGAGCGTAATGGCTAGCGAAGAGGCGACCGCGCTATCCGATTTGCCGAATTCCTTGGCAATAGCCGTGAGGCAGAAGACGACCAGGAAATAGTCGAAGGCGTCGAGCGTCCAGCCGAGAAAACCGGCGGTTACGGCGGCGCCGGAGCCTGTCGCGCGACGGCTCACTTGCGCTTCTGTCCGCTGGAGGCGGCGTTCGGCTGCCAAAGAGTTTCCGGTATGTTCTGCGCATGATTGACCAAGCGGCTCCAGACAAACAGGGCATCGCTCAAGCGGTTGAGATACTGCACGGCTTCGTTTGGCACGCTGGCCACACGTGTAAGCCGGACCAGCTCGCGCTCGGCGCGCCGGCAGACAGTTCTTGCGACGTGCAACTCGGCATCGAGACGGCTCGCTCCGGGAAGCACGAAGGAGCGCAGCGCGGGCAGGCTTTCGTTGGCGGCGTCGATGTCCCGCTCGAGCTGCGTGATCTCGGCGGCAGTAATGCGCGCCTGTTTGGGATGCACGTCTTCGGGCAGCGTCGCAAGGATCGAGCCGAGATTGAACAATTCGTGCTGTACGCGATTAAGACTTTGAGCGAGTGAGGCAAGTGCGGGCGAAGCTTCAGCCGTCGTGCGTGCAAGACCGACAAACGCGTTCAGCTCATCGACCGTGCCGTAGGATTCGATGCGCGAGTCGTCTTTGGCGATGCGCTGGCCGCCGGCGAGATGGGTATCGCCGCTATCGCCGGTGCGCGTGTAAATGCGGTTTAGCGCCAGGCGTGGTTCGCTAAAAGTCTGTTCGCTCAAGTCAGTTTGAGTCTAACGAACCTGAATCGGCCTCCTCCGGTTCTCGATCTCACGCTGGAGCTGCCGCTGCCCAGCCGGGGCGAGACAACTAAACGCGCTACCGTACGAACGTACTATTGACGCTACGAAACATAAGTTTTAAACTGCTGTTTTAAACATGGCGTTAAAAAGCCAGATGTTGCGACGGCCAAGCAGTCCGGAAGACGAGCTTACGCGCACTCGTCTACTCGAAGCCGCCGGCCCGATCTTTGCCGCCGAAGGCTTTTACGGGGCGAAAATCCGCGATATTTGCGGGCAGGCCGGAGCAAACGTTGCCGCGGTGAATTACTACTTCGGCGACAAGCTTGGCCTCTACAAAGAAGTGCTGCGCTATTCCCTTTGTGCTGCTCCGCTGGATCCGGTCCTGGAGGCGGGCTCGCCCAAACTGAAGCTGCGGGCGCTTATCCGCATGATTCTCAAGAGCGTGTTCAATGCAGAGCGGCCGTCCTGGCATATGAAGCTCGTTCTGCATGAAATGAGCTATCCGTCGCCGGCTTTGGACGACTTGATTGAGGAATTCCTCCGTCCCCGTTACGACATCTTGTGTAGTCTCATTGGCGGCATGATCGGGCAAGCGGCTGATTCCCGCCTGACGCAGCTTTGCGCACACAGTGTCGTCGGACAGGCGCGACACTATGTGATCGCAAATGCGGTGATCGCCAAAGTGTGGCGAGGCTTCACCTTTAACGAGCGCGAAATCGACCAATTGACGGAGCACATTCTGACGTTTTCGCTGGCAGGGATCCGGGCTTGCAGCCGCAGCAAGCAGCCGGCAAAGAAAGGACCCGCGCGAGGCTGACTCAAATTTATGGCGACGACGATATCGAGCGAACAGGCGAATAAGGCGGCTGCGGAGGAAACGCAGAAGACGCGCGGATTACGACGCCGCCTTGTGGCCGCAGGCGTGGTACTGGCTCTGGCCATTGCGGCATTCGCGATTTGGAAGATTTTCTTTGCTGCGGCGCAACAACCGGCGAATGTCGTTTTCCTGAGCGGCCGCATTGAGGGAGACGATTCCGCCGTGGCGGCGAAGGTTGCGGGCCGGCTGGTGTCCGTGAGTTTTCGTGAAGGGGACTCGGTAAAGGAGGGAGAGGTCATTGCGCTGCTCGACGATGCCCAGGTGCGCGCCAGAGAAGAGCAGGCGCGCGCCGGCGTCGCACAAGCAGAGGCGCGGCTGCGAGGCGCCAGGCAGCAGATTGCCATTCTCGATGAACAGATTCGCCAGAACACGATCGAAAAGACGCAATCGGCCACCGAAGCGGAAGGACGCGTGAGCCAGGCGCAGGCAGAGCTGGCGGCAGCGGAGTCGGAGCTTGCGCAGCAGCAGTCTTCTTACCAGCTTGCAGTTTTTGATCGCGACGCTTATACGCGCCTGATGCAGACCGGAGCGGTTTCCGAGCGGCAGGGCAAGCAGGCGCAGACCACGGCCGCAGCGCAGGAAGCGGCGGTGGCGGCGGCGAAACGCAGAGTGGAAGCCGCACGCGGCGCGCTGACGGCGGCGCAATCGGCTTTGAAGAATCCCGATATCCGATCCCGACAGATCGCCGCCCTCGAACAACAGGTTGCCCAGCAGCACGCTGAGATCGCGAGTGCAGCGGCCGATGAGCAGCGCGCCAATGCGCAGCTCGAAGAAGCTCGCGCGGATCGGAACGACTTGCGCATTAAAGCACCGTTTGATGGCACGATCGTGACCCGCACAGCGGAGCCGGGCGAAATGCTGAACGCCGGAACACCGGTGGTTACGCTGCTCGATCTGCACAAGGTGTACTTGCGCGGCTACATACCGGAAGGCGAGATCGGGCGGGTGAAAGTGGGTCAGCCGGCGCGCGTGTATCTCGATTCGAATCCGAAGCAGCCGCTCGAAGCGGTTGTTCTCCGTATCGATCCGCAGGCGACGTTCACTCCCGAGAATACATATTTCCGCAATGATCGCGTCAAGCAGGTAGTTGGCGTGAAGCTTGGACTCAAGAGCGGCTTCGGCTATGCCAAACCCGGCATGCCGGCCGATGGCGAAATCCTCACCGCGGGGAGCGAATGGCCAGCCGAGGCGCGGCACAAGTGACGACCGAAACCGAAGCCGCAATTGCCTCCCAAGAGTCAGCGGGAAGCGGAGATGTCGCGATCCGCGTACACGGATTGCGAAAGAGCTACGGTCCGGTGGAAGCCGTGCGCGGCATCGATCTCGAAGTTCGCAAGGGTGAGATTTTCGGCCTCATCGGTCCCGACGGCGCAGGCAAGACAACTACATTTCAGATTCTTGCGGGAGTGATGGAAGCAACCTCCGGTGAAGCCGCCATCTTCGGCAGGCCCACGCGCGAATCACGCTCGCTCACCGGATACCTCACGCAGTCGTTCAGTTTGTATCCGGATCTGAGTGTGGCCGAAAACATTCGCTATGTAGGCGATCTACGGCATGTCGCTCCACGTGAGATTGTCGAACGGGGCAATCATTACCTGGGTTTGTTCGACATGGACCGTTTTACCGACCGGCTGGCGGGACGGCTCAGCGGCGGTATGAAGCAGAAACTGGCGCTGGCCTGCGCGCTTGTGGCACAGCCGCGGATCCTGCTGCTCGATGAGCCCACCACAGGCGTCGATCCGGTATCGCGGCGCGAGTTCTGGGACACGCTCGCGCACCTGGCGCTCGAAGGTTTGACAATGCTCGTGGCCACGCCGTATCTCGATGAGGCGGAGCGCTGCCATCGCGTGGCGCTGATGCATTTGGGCGAGATTCATCAGGTCGGCACGCCGGCCGAGCTGCGCGACAAACTCGGCATGAAGCGCCTGGAAGTGCACACGAGCGATCTCGGAAAGGC
>DATBGM010000189.1:0-19274 GCA_036557945.1 Bryobacteraceae bacterium
ATAGCGCGTCCATTAATAAGTCCGGCTACTCTCAAGGCCACAACGTTCTTGGGGTCGAGCTACACGTGAAAGACACGGCACGCGGCGGTTGGGCCTTCTACGGATTCGACGGTGCAACACCGGCAAAGATGCTGCCCAGAAATGCCGATTGCTATTCGTGTCACCGGGATCATGGCGCGGTCGATACGACATTCGTGCAATTCTATCCAACTCTCATTCCGACTGCGCAGCAAAAGCATACTTTCAGTACGAAGTAGCATTTGCCTCGTCAACCAGGTCGGTCGTAACAGCTATGCTGGCCGTATGTCGCCGCCAGAAACCGCTCCTGCGCCTCTATCCGAGTCCTCAAATCCCTTGATGCTGCATTCCGGATTCGGGTAATCGAGCAGGAAAGACTGACGTGCCCGCTCCACGCACTTCGTTAGACTTTATTCAGCAAAAGAAATATGCGTGTTCTGGTCGTAGAAGACGAAAAGCGCATCGCCGACTTCCTGTCGCGTGGCCTGCAAAGCGCCGGTTACGCCGTTGACGTGGTACATACCGGTACCGATGCAATCGAGCGCGTCCACGTCACCGAGTACGATCTCGTGGTGCTGGATCTCGGGCTGCCGGATATCGACGGTCTGCAGGTTTTGCAAAAAATCAGAAACCGCAAGACCGTGCCGCCGGTCTTGATCCTGAGCGCCCGCGATTCCGTTGACGATCGCGTCAAGGGTCTCGAGCAGGGCGCCGACGATTACTTAGTCAAGCCGTTCGCGTTTGTGGAATTGCTCGCGCGCGCCCGTGTATTGCTCCGGCGCGGCCAACCGACACCCGAACGCCTCCAGGTCGGCGATCTCAGTCTCGATTGCATCCGGCGTAAAGTCACGCGCAGCAACGAGAATATTGAGCTCGCGCCGAAGGAATTCAGCATCCTTGAATACATGATGCGCAATCGCGGACGCCCGCTCAGCCGTACTATGATCGTCGAACATGTCTGGGATATGGACTACGACGGGCTGACAAATATTGTCGATGTCTACATCCGCCACCTGCGCAGTAAAATCGACGATAAATTTCCGCAGAAAATGATTCATACGGTGCGCGGTATCGGCTATATGCTCGATTCGCCCGAAAGCCAGACCGCGGAAAATTTGCCGGCTTAGGCTCATCATGACTTCCATCCGCGAGCGCTCGATCCGTTGGTTCCGAACGCTGCGATTTCGCCTCGCGGCGACCTTTCTGCTTCTGTTGGCGGCCGTGCTCATCGTCATGAGCGTGCTCGCAACGCGCAATCTGAACGAAATTCTCGAAACCCAGGGCGCCGCACAGCTCAGCGGACAATTGGGCGCGCTCAAGGGATGGTTCACGTTCGACGAGCGCACCGGACAGCCGCTCTGGGACGAAGTCGACATGAGCGATCCCGAAGAAATGGAAGAACTGCTGCGGTTACAGGCCGTCTACGTCATCGCGGAAGACAACGGCAGGCTTGAAAAGGCGACTTCGGATCCAAAACTGAGCGCGCTGTGGAACCGGCAGACCATTCTTTTGGAGCTGGCGCAAATGCGGCAGACGCAGAAGCCGGTGTTGAAGATTATCCACGCGACCGATGGAACCCCGTACCAGGTCCTCAGCAGCACCATGGTCGATAACAGACGCACCCGGCGCTGGTACGTTGCCGAAGGCCGGAGCCTGGCGGAAGACCGCCTGGTGGTTCGAAAATTTCAGCGGCACCTCATTTTTTTCTTCCCGATTGCGCTCGTGGCCTGTGCTCTTGTGAGCTGGTTTTCCGCAGGCAGCGTACTGAAAGGCTTGCAGTCGGTCGATCGTGCCGCGCAGGAAATTACCGGCTCCAATCTCGGCCTGCAGATTCCGAAGCGCGGCGCCGAGGATGAGCTGGACCGCCTCATCGATTCCTTCAACGCGATGAGCGGACGTCTGAAATCGTCGTTCGAACAAATACGGCAGTTTTCAACCGATGTCTCGCACGAACTGCGTACGCCATTGACTGCGATTCAGGGCCAGCTGGAAGTTGCTTTGTTTACCGCGACACGCAAGGAACAGCTACAGGAAGCAATCGAGAACGCTCTGCAGGACGTCGAGCGGCTCTCGAACCTGGTCCGCGCGCTGCTGCTGTTATCGCAATCCGAGTCGGGCCAAATCCCGATCCGCAAAAGCGTGCTCGACCTGAGCCGCCTGGTCGGCGAGCTGGTCGATCAGTTTCAGATTCCGGCCGAAGCGTGCGAAGTCAGTCTTACGCATCAGGCGAGCGGTACCGTGTTCTGCGAAGCCGATCGCACGCAGATGGAGCGCGTGGTCACGAATCTGCTTTCGAATGCGCTCAAATATACGCCGCGCGGCGGCTGGGTACGTACCGGCGCACAGAACGAGGGTTCCAATGTCCGCCTCGTTGTAGAAGATTCGGGAGTCGGGATTCCCAGGCATCACTTGCCCCATATCTTCGACCGTTTCTATCGCGTGCCGGACCCGAATCCGGAAAAGGGGCTTGGTTTGGGATTGAGTTTCGTTGCGGCGATTGTGAAAGCGCATGGCGGGGAAATCCGCGTGGATAGTGAAATCGGCAAAGGATCGCGCTTCGAAGTGCTGTTGCCGGCCGGAACCATACCCCGAAGCGTTCAGACGGAGCCGCGAAGCGTAAGCGAGGCCAATCGATGAAAGCAGCCATTGTTTTTCTATTCGCCGCGGTTGTTGCGGAAAACTCGGTCAACGATCGCGTAATCAAAGCGAATACGCCGGCAGAAATCCGCTCGATCCGCGCCGCACTGGTCCAGGAAATCTGGGGAGAGCCTTGGAGCGCGGTGCAGAAGGAGCAACCGCGGGCGGTGGACCGCAATTATGAGGTTCAAACGGGAGATGCGCTGCCCGAGCACCTGCAGAATCTTCGCACGGTAGACCGTTTGCAGGTTGGTAGTGACGCGGCGCCCTCGACTGTGTTTGTGTTCTATCCTGCTGCGAAAGACACTCACAAAGCCGTTATTGTTCATCAGGGACACGGCTGCTTTTTGAGTGACGGCGGCAAACGCGTCGAACATGTCGGTCTGCTGATCGAGAAACTGCTGGCCAATGGCCACACGATCGCAGGCATGCGCATGCCGCTCTATCAAAACCCGGCTCACTGCGGCGCCTCGCGAGCGCACGATAAATTCTTCGATGCTCCGCCGCCGCGCGGCTCTGCCGTCGCGTATTTCATGGATCCGGTCGCGCGCACCGTCAACTATCTGAGCAAACAGAAAGGAGTCGGGGAGATTGATATGTCCGGCCTCTCCGGCGGCGGCTGGACCACGACTCTTTATGCGGCTATCGATCCACGGATAAAAAAGAGCTTTCCCGTCGCCGGCACGCTGCCTCTCTATATGCGCGGCGAGCACTACAACCACGATCGCGAGCAGTACGATCCTTCGACCTACCGAATCGCCGGATACAAAGACCTCTATGTGCTCGGCTCAACCGGACCGGGGCGCCGGCAACTGCAAATTCTCAACCGTTACGACGATTGCTGCTTCGGCGAGCGCCAGCAGAAAGTCGTTCCGCCGCCGTACCTGGAAGCGGTTCACGAATACGAACAGGATGTCGAGAGCGTTGTTAAGAAACTCGGCCCCGGAAGCTTTTCGGTCGACATCGACGAAACGGCGCATGTACACCAGGTTGCGGAGAACGCAATCGACAACGCAATCCTTCCGGCCCTTAAATAATCAGCTTGTCGACAACATTTCCCGCGACGTCCGTGAGGCGGAAATCGCGCCCCTGGAAGCGATAGGTCAACTTCGTGTGGTCGATTCCCATCTGGTGCAGAATCGTCGCATGCAGATCGTGCACATCCACCGGATCTTCGGCGATGTTGTAGCCGAGCTCATCGGTTTTGCCGAACGTAATGCCCGGTTTGAAACCGCCGCCCGCGACCCACATCGTGAAGGCGCGCGGATGATGATCGCGTCCGAGGAATTTCGAGTTGTTGCGAGCCTCGTTCATGGGCGTGCGACCGAACTCGCCGCCCCAGACGACAATCGTGTTTTCCAATAGTCCGCGCTGCTTGAGATCCGCAATGAGGGCGGCGGCGGCCTGGTCCGTCTCCTGGCAGAGCGAGGGCAGACGGTTCACAATATCGTCGTGGCTGGAGGTGCCGTGATTGTCCCAGCCGCGATGGTATAGCTGCACGAAACGTACGCCGCGCTCGACCAGCCTGCGTGCCAGCAGGCAATTATTCGCGAACGATTTCTTGCCAGGCTGCGTGCCGTACATCTCGTGAATCGATGCCGGTTCTTTCGATATATCCACCAGTTCGGGGACACTCGATTGCATCTTGTAGGCCATCTCGTAAGAGGCGATGCGGGTTGCGATCTCCGGATCGCCATTGGCCGCGAGATGCATCTCGTTGAGCTGCCGGATGAGATCGAGCGATTCCCGCCGCGTCTTGGCTGAAACCCCTTCGGGGTTATTCAGAAACAGAACCGGGTCGCCTTGCGAGCGGAATTCGACACCTTGATACAGCGTTGGTAGAAACCCGCTGCCCCAGCAGGCTTTGCCGCCGTCGGGCTGATTCTCGCCCGAGATCAGCACGACGAAGCCGGGCAGGTCCTTACATTCACTGCCAAGTCCGTATGTCATCCACGAACCCATGCTCGGCCGGCCGATGATCTGGAAGCCGGTGTTCATAAAAATCTGCGCGGGCGCGTGATTGAACTGCGTGGTATGCAGCGAGCGAATGACGGCGATCTCGTCCGATACCGTTTGCAGATGCGGAAGCAACTCGGAAATTTCGGCGCCCGACTTGCCACAGCGTTTGAATTCGTAAGGCGAGCCGAGTAGCTTCGGCGTGCCCTTGATGAAGGCGAAGCGCTCGCCTTTGGTCAGCTCGGCCGGCACGTTCTGGCCGTCGTATTTCTGCAGCGTCGGCTTCGGATCGAGCAGATCGACCTGCGAGGGCGCTCCCGCCATGAAGAGATAGATGATGCTCTTCGCCTTTGCCGGAAACATCGGCGCTTTGGCTGCAACGGCGGCGGCCGGATCGCGTGTTTCGGAAGCGAAGAGCGAGCTGTTCAACAACCCGGTAAGCGCCGCCGCGCCGATGCCGAAGCCGTTCTGCTTAAAGAAATGTCGCCGGGTCGACGCCCGCAGCATTTCGCTCGAAAGAAGATCGTCTCGCATGTGCGTTACTCCTTGCTGATCGCTTCGTCGGTATTGAGCAGAACGTTTGCCACCATGGTCCACGCCTTCAGGTCGGTCGCCTGATTGGCGGCGCGCTGTTCTCCATAAAATTTCTCGATGCTCGCGAGTTCGTCGGGTGTTGGCCGCCGCGCCACTGTCAACTCGAAACCGTACTTGATGCGATCTGCTGCCGTCGTGCCGCCATCGCGTAGCATGCGTTTCGCCATGGCGCCGGCGGCTTCAAAGAAAAACGGATCGTTCAGACTGGTTAAGGCTTGCAACGGTGTGTTCGTCCGTACGCGGCGAACGGTGCAGAACTCGCGGCTGGGCGCATCGTAGGTGACCAGGCTCGGATACGGAGCGCTGCGGCGAATAAACGTGTAAATCGCGCGCCGGTAACGGTCGTCCCCTTTGCTCTCGATCCACTTGTCGTCGGAATACGGAATGTCCCAAACGCCATCCGGCTGATAGGGGAAAACGGGCGGGCCGTACATCTTGTCGCTGAGCAGCCCGCTTTCGGCAAGCGCCATGTCGTGCACCATTTCGGCATTCACCCGAAAACGCGGGCCATGCGCATACAGCTTGTTGTATGGATCGCGCGCGAGCAGCTCAGGCGTAACGTGCGAGCTTTGGCGATACGTCGCTGACGTGACAATCAGCCGCTGGATCTTTTTCATGCTCCAGCCGTCGCGCATAAATTCAGTCGCCATCCAGTCGAGTAGTTCGGCATGCGACGGCGGATCGCCCTGCGTGCCAAAGTCTTCGCTGGTCTCTACGATGCCATGCCCGAAAAGCGCCTCCCAGAAGTGATTCACCGTCACACGCGCGGTTAGCGGATTATCGTCGCTCACCAGCCATTCCGCGAGACCGAGCCGGTTCGGCATGGCCGTCTTCAGCAGTGGGTTCAGCGCACTGGGAACATCCGCATACACCAGCTCGCCCGGACTGGTGAAGGTTCCACGCTCGCGGATGTACGCCGACGGGTGGCCGTAATTATGTTCTTCGCGCATGACCATGGCCGTCGCAATGCCCAGCTTCTTGACTTCATCTTCCAAAGCGGCAATCTGGTTCCGCGTGGAGTCCAGCAGCGGAGTCACTTTGCGGAACGCTGCTGCCAGCTCAGTCTTCTGACGCTCGCTACGCCGGGCCGCGGGAATATCGAGCACCGGCCGCAGTGCTGCCGGAATGCGCGCGATAAATTCCGGCTCCGGAGCGGAAGTTACGGAGATGCGAAAATGTCCGATACTGCGCGCGGCATGCCGCATCTGATGTTTCAGTGTGATGATGAGCGCGGAGCCCGCCGCGTTGCCGAACGGCTTGTCGGGCACAAATACGGCCTGGCGTGGGATCGAGGGAGAAGCGCCCTCCTCGATCGCCCAACCGCTGAGCGCTCCGGGTTTCTTCTGCACCACGTTCTTCACCGCATAGCCTTGCTGCCATTCATCGGCCAGCGCCGATTTCCAGTGCACGGGCTGCTCAGCGGAAGAATTGGTCGCGGAAGCAACTTCAACTTCGAATTCGCTCAGGAAAAAATTGCCGCCCGGGTCGCGGCCGGGCCCGCCATGTGGAAGACTTGCATCCGGCAGCACTTCCAGTCGCACGCCGGTGATCGCATTCAGTTTCGTTTGCGCTTCGAGCACGTAGGTATCGGCTTGGGGATTTGTTCCCGATGCCAGCACGGAGCCATCCGGCTTCAGGGTGAGCGTTGCTCCGCCGGCTGATTTGTATTCCTTGAGCGGTAGCACCGTCCATTTCTGCGGCGCGGCCTTCAACTCGCTCTCCCAAGCCGTCTCCGCGCGATCGAGCTCAGGCGTTTGCGTGTCCAGCTTGCTTTGTAAAGAAGCAATCTCGGCCCGCAACGCTTTGCTCTTCTTCTCCTGCTCGGGCGTGGGCAGCTCAAGCTCCGGTTCGGCCATCCAGCGATCGTCCGGTCCGGCTATCTGGTGCTCCGAGTTGTTAAAGAATGCGAGGAAACGGTAGTAATCCTTCTGCGTAAATGGATCGAACTTATGGTTGTGGCACTGCGCGCAGGCAAGCGTCGAGCCGAGCCATACCGCGGCGGTCGTGTTCACGCGGTCGACCTGGCTGTAGTAGTAATACTCGTTCACATCGATGCCGCCTTCCTGGTTCAGCATCGAATTGCGATTGAAACCGGAGGCGATCAACTGATCCTTAGACGGATTGGGCAGCATGTCGCCCGCGATCTGCTCGATGGTGAATTCGCGGAACGGCATACCGGCATTGAGCGCGCGAATCACCCAGTCGCGATATTCCCAGGCTGTGCGGCGCCGGTCTTTTTCATAACCGTTGCTGTCGGCATAACGCGCCAGGTCGAGCCACTGCCGGGCCCACTTCTCGCCGTAATGCGGGGAAGCGAGCAGGCGATCCACCAGCTTTTCATACGCATCCGGCGCGCGATCCGCCACGAACGCATCGATTTCCGCGGGCGATGGCGGCAAGCCAGTCAGGTCGAGATACACACGGCGTATCAGCGTGGCAGGGTCCGCTTCGGGCGCAGGCTTTAAGCCTTCTTTCTCCAGCTTCGCCAAGATGAACCGGTCAATCGGATTCCGGCACCAGGCAGCATCTCTTACGGGCGGAAGTTCCGGCCGGACCGGTTTCACATATGCCCAATGTTTAGGAGGGGCTTTCACCACGAGGGGAGTGCTGTCGTCAGGACCCGGCGCTCCGGCATCGATCCATTTCCGGATCGTATCGATCTCCGCGGCGCTGAGCGGAGGCCCGCCATAGGGCATCTGCGGACGCTCTTTGGCCAGCAGCCGCCGAACGAGCCGGCTCTGGTCGCTTTTGCCGGGCGTCACCACCGGCCCGTAATCGCTTCCCTTTAGTACAGCCGTCAGCGAATCGAGCCGCAAACCGTTCTGCTGCAACTGCGGACCGTGACATGTATAACACCGGGCCGCCAAAATCGGCCGGACCGCCTTGGCAAATACGTCGGACGACCCGGCACTCGAATTTTGAGGAACGAAGCCATCTGTGGCGGCGTTCGTCTGTGAAAACTGGCCTTCATCGATCCAGCGGCGAATAAGCTGAACGTCCGTGGACGAAAGGGGTTGCCCGCCGAGCGGCATACGCGGCGCGTCCGTCACGCCGAGAATACGTTTGACCAGCAGGCTGTCGCCGCTATGTCCGGGCAAGATGGATGGGCCGGAGGCTCCGCCGCGGAGAATCGCGGCTTCTGAATCCAGCCGCAGCTTGCCCTGCATCGAACGAATGTGGCACTGGCCGCAGGCGCGATCCAGGACCGGCGCTATATCTTGCTGGAACGAAATGGGTTTTCTGGCACCCTGGGCAGCTACTAAGCGGGGCACGGCGACCCCGGAAAGAGCAAGGCATGCCGCGGCCAGAATTCGACGCTTACCGCTCATGTTCGGAGATCAGTCTCGTAAAGAGAACCTTTTAACAGTGTATCTTGCCGGGCTGGCGGTTTCAGCGTTCCGTAAGGCTGCAAAACGCGGTACCATTGCAAATTAGAGCAACCGGGCCAGAGATTTCCGCATCGAAATATCAGGGAAATCCATATTTTGAGCCGATAAGCTCTTCAAAAGCGATTCCCCGAACAGGGTCAAATTGTAAAGCAGCGAAAGGCGGAACAGGCATCGGAGAGTCGCCGCTCGCTCAAATTGCGCCAGGAACAATCAGGATAAATGGAGAGATTCGAAGAACATAGCATGGCCCGCGAGGGCGCGCTCGGAATTGCGGAAGAGGAGCACCACTTTAGCGAGCCGGGCTTTCACGAAGGTTTTGAGCACGGCTGGCATTCCGACGAGGAGCGCGAAGCCGAGCCGGTGTCGACCGACGATCCGGTACGTCTGTACCTGCGCGAGATGGGTTCGGTTCCGCTGCTCAAACGAGAAGGCGAAATTGCGCTCGCGAAACGGATGGAGCGCGGCAAATGGCGCACGCGCAGGGCGCTCTCCCGTTCGCCTCTGGTGTGGGAGATGGTGCTCGCGCATTACGAAGATCTGCGCCGCGGCATCGTCAGGATTGACGATCTGGTCGAGCTCGGGCCGGAGGACGGCAGGGAAAAAACCCGCGTCGAGAACAGCCAGCATCTGGCGCGCGTGGTCCGGCTGAACCGGGCAGTCGCTGCGCTGAAAGAAAAGGAAACAGCTACACCGGCGCGTCACGTCAACGTGCGCGCGAAACTCGCCAGTCAGATCGCCCGCGCATCCGTGAATTGCTCGCGCGCGCTGCGCGTTATCCCGTTTCAGGAAAAAGAATGGAAGCGCTTTGCGGCTGCCGTCGAACATGCGGTTGAGGAAATTTTGCGCTATGAGCGCGAACTCGCACGTTCCGGTAACAAACCGGCAAGCGTGCGAGAAATTAAACGTCACATGCGCGAGCGCGAAGAGAAAGCCGGAGCAAGCGCGCGCCAAATGCGTCACTGGCTGAAAGCGGTGCGACGCGGCGAAGCGGAGCTGGCGGCTGCCAAGTCGGCTCTCATCGAAGCCAATCTTCGCCTGGTCGTTTCCATCGCTAAAAAATACGTCAACCGGGGCCTGCATTTACTCGACCTCATTCAGGAAGGCAATATCGGCCTGATGCGCGCCGCCGAAAAATTCGATTACCATCTCGGCTACAAATTTTCGACCTACGCTACCTGGTGGATCCGGCAGGCGGTGACACGGGCCATCGCCGATCAATCACGCACGATTCGCATTCCGGTTCACATGAACGAAACCTTGACCAAATACGTGCGCCTCGCGCGCGAATTGGAGAAAGAGCTCGGTCGCGCGCCGAAGAACGAAGAAGTGGCCGTGTTGATGGGCACAACGGCCGATAAGGTCGAAGAGCTGCGCGCGATTTCGCGCGATCCGGTATCACTCGACCTGCCGGTCGGTAAGGACGGCGAGTCCGTGTTGGGCGACCTGTTGCAAGATCGCTCGACCGGTTCACTCATGGGTCAATTGATCGATCGTGATCTGCAGAACGAAGCGCAAGACGCCCTCAAATCGCTTTCGCCGACCGAAGAGAAGGTCATTCGTATGCGCTTCGGAATCGGCTGCGACCGCGAGCACACGCTCGAAGAGATCGCGCGCGATTTCGGTTTGACGCGCGAACGCGTTCGCCAGCTCGAATCGAAGGGCTTTCAGCGCCTGCGCGGATCGGAAAATACGCGGCGTCTGCGCACGCTGCTGATCGTTCAGTAACGAATTCGACAAATCCGCTCTCAAAGGAACATAGGTGATACCTGTGTTCCTTTTTTTGCGTTTCGCGCTGCTGTGCGCTGCCGTTTCCGTCGTCGGCTTTGTTCCTTCGATTTGCGCTCAACAGCCGGACGTGCAGTCCATCATTTCAAAATCGGTCGCTGCCAACCAGACCGACTTCAAAGCCGCTCCTGGCTTCAATTACAAGGAGCGCGATCGGGAAGGCAAAGGATCGAAAACCTACCAGATCACCATGATCGACGGCTCTCCTTACCAGCGCCTGATTGCAGTGGACGGCAAGCCGCTCTCGAAGGATCAGCAAGTCGAGGAAGAAAAAAAGCAGCAGCAGGAAACCGCCCGTCGCCGCTCGGAATCGCAATCCGACAGGCAGCAGCGTGTCGCTAAATACGAGAAAGATCGCAAGCGCGACAACGAAATGATGCAGCAGCTTACCAAGGCCTTCAACTTTACCTACACCGGCAAACAGCGGCTGCGCGGATTTGCTGTCTATGTTCTGAAAGCGAAACCACGCCCGGGTTATCAGCCTCCCAATATGGAGACGCAAGTATTACCGGGCATGCAGGGCCAGCTTTGGATCGATCAAAAAAGTTTCCAATGGGTAAAAGTAACAGCGCAGGTGGTGCAGCCGGTTTCCATCGAAGGATTCCTGGCAAAGGTCGAGCCGGGAACGCAATTCGAGTTGGAAATGTCGCCGGTAGCGGGCAACATCTGGCAGGTATCGCATTTTTCGATGAAATCGAAAGCGAAAATTCTGGATATCTTTAAGCACGGCTCGCAGGAAGACAGCACCTATTTCGACTACCGGCGGGCGGTTCATACGAGTAAGTAGATGAAGTCTGCCGAAATCGCCATTGAACGTGTTGAGGTCGCCGCCTACACAGTCCCCACCGAGACGCCGGAATCAGACGGCACGTTTGCCTGGGACAAGACCACGCTCGTGCTGGTCGAAGTCTTCGCTGCCGGCAAAAGCGGCCTTGGTTACAGCTATGCAGATACAGCCACCGCCAACCTGATTCACCAGTTGCTCGCGCCAAAGGTGAAAAACATGAATGCGCTGGCCACGGGCGGCGCCTGGACCGTAATGACAGCAACCGTTCGGAACCTCGGACGTTCCGGCATTGCCTCGATGGCGATCGCCGCCGTCGACAACGCGCTTTGGGATCTGAAAGGGCAACTGCTGAATCTGCCTGTTGCAGTCCTGCTCGGCCTGGTGCGCGTGGAAATTCTCGCGTATGGCAGCGGCGGTTTCACGTCCTATTCGGATGAGCAGTTGTGCAACCAGCTTGGCGGCTGGGTGCAAAACGGCTTTCGCGCTGTGAAAATGAAGATTGGGCGCGATGCTGCTGCCGATCTGCATCGCGTTCGTGTCGCGCGCGCCGCCAGCGGCGAAAAAGTCGAGCTCTTTGTCGATGCCAACGGTGCTTATACGCGTAAGCAGGCGCTTGCGCAGGCACATTACTTCGCCGATTTCGGCGTCACCTGGTTTGAAGAACCGGTTTCTTCCGACGATCTCGAAGGCTTGCGGCTCATTCGGGATCACGGACCGAAGGGAATGAACATAGCCGCTGGAGAATACGGCTACGATTCCTTCTATTTCCGTCGCATGCTGGACGCCGGAGCTGTCGATGTCCTGCAGGCTGATGCGACCCGCTGCGCCGGCATCACAGGCTTTCTGGCAGCCGATACCTTATGCGAGAGCCGCTCGATGCCGCTCTCGGCGCACACCGCTCCCTCGATTCATGCTCACGCCTGCTGCGGGGCCAAACGCGCCATTAATGTCGAGTATTTCTTTGACCACGCCCGCATCGAAAGAATGGCCTTCGAAGGCGCGCTTGCGGTAAAAGACGGCATGTTGCGGCCCGATCTCGCGCGTCCGGGTTTCGGGCTTATCTTCAAGCGGTCCGATATGGAGAAATATCGGGTCCAATAACGCCGTAGAAGCCTCTGGATGAGCTTGTCGGAAAACGCGGAATCCGCTTACTGATGTGCGCGGTTCAGAACAGAACCGCGACCGTCAGGGGGTCTTCTAAGCTAGAGCACTTCACAGAATTCCGGCAATCCGTCGCGCGAAATTCCGCACGCACACGCCCCTTCCAGGCGGCGGTTCCATTTCAGGCATTGCGGACAGCGCCAGCGATCGCCTAACCACACGCGCGGCTCCGGTTCATAGATCGACGCAGCCAGCGCCTTGATATCGGCGACAGTCAGTTCTTCATGTAAAAGCTGGTTCATATCCGCTCTGCGTAACGGAAGTGCAGGACGCGATTGAAATTTCGCTATCGGATTGGTCCCGGTACGTTGGCAACCGTTTGGTACGGAATAGGGTCTAAGGTAAACGCTGAACCATTAATCGTTCCAGATGTTTGGCGAGAATATCGACTTCCAGGTTAACGCGCGCTCCCGGCCTGCGGCCGCGCAGCGCCGTCTGTTCGTAAGTGAACGGCAGAATCGTGAATCCCGCTACGTCTCCGGTAAGTTCCGCAACGGTCAGGCTGATGCCATCGATGGCCAGTGAGCCTTTGCTGACTACATACCGCGTGAAATCGCCGGGCAGGCGAACGCGCAGCCACCAATTGTCACCGCCGAGAGCTTCGAGCGAGACGATTTCGGCCGTTCCATCCACGTGACCGAGCACGAAATGGCCGTCCAGGCGCGCGTCGGCTCGCAAGGGTCTCTCCAGGTTGACCAGCGAACCTCGCTCCAGATCGCCCAAATTCGTCCGCCTCAGGGTCTCGGGAGAAACCTGCGCAGTCCAGGTATTGGGCCCGATTCCGACCACCGTCAGACAGGACCCATTGACAGCGATGCTGGCTCCGACGCTCATTCCTTCGAGCACTGTGGAGCAGGCAATCCGCAGGCGGGCGCCCGTCTCCAGCTTTTCCAATTCCGCGATAGAACCGACTTCTTCGACAATTCCCGTGAACATCTACTTACCTTTCATCAGGTAGGCCTCGACGGCAAATTCGTCCTTTGAAATCGGGTGAAGCGTCACGCGTTCGAGCAGTATGGCATCGGCGCGGCGCATGCGTCCGGTGCCGCCCGCTACCGGAAGACTGCGAAGCCCGCCGAGTATCTTCGGTGCATAGTAGAAAAGAATCTTGTCCGCAAGCTGGCCGTCAAGCATGGTCCAGTTAACGTGACTTCCTGCTTCCACCATCAGCGAGAGATACCGCTCAGCCGCCAGCACATCGAGCAGCTTGCGCGGATCGGTGCGGCCCGCTGTTCCGTCCGCAACCACGACACGGATGCCCATCGCTTCGAGCGCCTGGCGGCGTTCCGCGGGAGCGGCGGAAGTGCCCACGACCATCACATCATTTTGCGTGCCCCGGAGGATTTTCGAAGTGAGCGGAATTCGGAGCTGGGAATCGAGTACGATACGCAGAAGCGGCCGGCTGCGGGGCAGGCCTGAGCGATCGGTCAGCAGGCAATCGTCTTCGACCACGGTGCCGATGCCGGTCAGAATGGCGTCGGAAAAATGGCGCACTTGCTGCACATCGCGGCGCGCGATCTCGCTTGTAATCCAGCCGAAATTGTCTTGCGGCGCGGCGATTTTGCCGTCGAGTGTCACCGCCGCTTTCACCGTTACGAGCGGCTTGCCCGTCCGCATGTAATGAATAAACGGTTCGTTCAAACGCTCGGCGTCGCTCTTCGCTTCCTCATCCAGCTCGATTGCGATTCCGGCCTGGCGCAGCTTTTTGAAACCTTGTCCGCTGACCTGCGGGTTCGGATCGCTCATCGCTGCCACGATACGGGTTACACCTGCTGCGATGACACGATCGGCGCACGGTCCGGTCCGGCCCTGATGCGAGCAGGGTTCGAGCGTCACGTAAAGAGTGGCGCCGCGCGCAGCTTCTCCGGCCTGGTCCAGCGCGACTACTTCGGCATGATCGACTTGCGCCCAAGTGTGATAGCCGCGTCCGACAACACGCTCGTCCTTCACGACCAGCGCGCCTACTGTAGGGTTTGGACTCGTCTGCCCGCGGCCTTGTTCGGCAAGCGCGAGCGCTTCCACCATGTAGCGATTCATCGAAAATTCTTTTTAATCAAAGAGCGACTCGACAAACCGGTCCGGCTCGAAGGGAAGCAGATCGTCAATCTTCTCGCCGACGCCGATGAAGCGAATGGGCAAATTTAGTTCGCGCGCAATCGCCACTACCACACCGCCCTTGGCTGTGCCGTCGAGCTTCGTCAAAATGATGCCGGTGACGCCGGCCGATTCTGTAAACTTACGCGCTTGCTCAAGGCCGTTCTGTCCGGTGGTGGCATCGAGCACAAGCCAAACTTCGTGCGGCGCTCCGGGCACTACGCGCTGGCAGGTCCGGCGCATCTTTTCCAGTTCGGCCATCAGGTTTTCCTTTGTATGCAAACGCCCCGCCGTGTCGATGATGACGTAATCGACGCCGCGCGCTTTGGCCGCCTGCAGCGAGTCGAAGACGACTGCGCTCGGATCGGCGCCTGATTTCTGGCGGATGAGATCGACCTTCGCGCGCTCGGCCCAGACTTCAAGCTGCTCGATGGCGGCTGCCCGAAACGTATCGGCCGCGCACAGCAGCACCTTTCGGCCTTCGCCGAGAAAACGATGCGCCAGTTTGCCGATCGTCGTGGTTTTGCCCGCGCCGTTGATCCCAACGAGCATCACAACCGCGGGCGGCGTCTTCACGACGTGGACCGGAGTTTCGGAAGCGCGCAGAGTTTCAAGCAATTGCTCGCGGATCAATGCGCGGATCTCGGCCGCATTGCCGGTCAAACGGCGGTCCACGTTCAGCCGGATGCGCTCCAGGATCTCTTCCACGGTACCCACGCCGAGATCGGCCGTAATCAACGTGTACTCGAGCTCCTCGAGCAATTCGGCGTCGATCTCTTTTTTACCGGAGAGCACGTCTTCCAGCCGGTCCACCAGCCCGGAGCGTGTTTTCTCGATGCCTGCCTTAAGACGGTCGAGCAGATTGGGTTCTGTCGGAACAGAACCGAATAAAGTCTGAATTGCCATGGATGAACGCGGACCCGGTAATCGAAGAACACCCCCGTCCGCGATTTTGGCTTCAGTTTAGCAGGCGTGGGAAACCATAGAGTATTCGCTCAAAGCCTAAAATGGAACCGATGACGACCCACGTGCAGCCCAAGACGCGCCGCCGCTTGGCTGCTCTGTTTTCGGTTCCGCTCGCCTTCAGTCTCGTTTTCTTTTTCGTCAACCAGGCCGCCGAGCACCGCGAAACGCGCTTGCTCGAAGTGCAGCGGATGGCGAATTCGATTTTACAGTTGCAGTCGCACGCGCGCGATGCCGAATCGGGCGAACGCGGCTTTTACCTGACCGGCGATCCGGCTTTCCTTGAACCATTGACCCAGGCGAAAAGCTCACTGGCCGAATGGGAGCGGCAAAGCCAGGCTTACGCCGCTGACCGGCCGGCCGAACGTCCGCAGGTGGACCGGCTGCTGGATCTGGTCAACCAGCGCTTCCGCCAGGCCGACGAAGGGATTGCGCGCAAAAATGGCGGCGCCTTCACTCCTGAAACCTTAGCTGCTCATCTGAATCGCGAGCAGGAAACAATGAATCAGCTTCGCGCGCAGGCGCGGGGGCTTTCCTCGCGGCTCGGCCGCGAAGAGTTCGCCATCCTCGATTCACAAAGAACGTACTCGCGCGGCAGCTTTGTCTTCTTTTTCACCGGCTCGTTGCTGATGATCCTCGTGATCGTCTGGCTATACAACGCACTGCTCCGTTACCTGGCGGAACGCGATATCGCCAATGCCAAGTTGAAAACGGCCAACGTATACCTGGAAGCGCGTATCGAAGAACGCACACGCGATTTGACCAATGCCAACGACGAGCTGCAGCAGTTCGCATACCTGGCCAGTCACGATTTACAGGAGCCGTTGCGGACTATTACCAGTTTTTCGCAACTGCTGGCCTTGCGCTATCAAGGGCGGCTGGACGCTGAGGCGGATGAATTCATCGGCTACATCATTACCGCGTCGCGCCGGATGACCGATTTGATCAATGGCCTGCTCACGCTCGTGCGCCTGCGCAAATCCGGGCAGCCCACCGAACGCGTTTCTTTTGAGAAGCTGCTCGAACAGGCGGAAATCAGCCTGCAGGCCGCGATTCGCGAGAGCCAGGCAGAGATCGAACATGGGCCGCTGCCTTCCCTCGTTGTCGATCCGATACAGCTTTCGCAGGTGCTGCAGAACCTGATCTCCAACGCCATCAAGTACCGGCGCGAGGAGCCGCCCCGCATTCAAATCAGGGCCGAGCGCGATGCCGGCGACTGGGTCTTCTCGATTAGAGACAACGGCCAGGGCTTCAACCCGCAGTTTGCCGATAAGATCTTCGGCCTCTTCCAGCGCCTTCACGATCGCGATGTCGAAGGGACGGGCATGGGGCTATCGATCGCGCGCAAAATTATCGAGCGGCACGGCGGCCGAATTTGGGCCATTTCCGAGCCTGGCGTCGGATCGACTTTTTTCTTCAGTCTGCCCGCCTCGCTCGAATGGGAGCACCCGGCTCCCGTAGAGGCCTCCGATTCCGTAGCTTTGCCGCGCTAAGACATCGTTCCTACCGTGCGTGGATCGAGAGGCAGACTTTGGTGCGAGGGAAGTTTTGTATGAGGCGATATGGAGTGCCCGGGGCATTCCGGCCGGAGTTGTACAGTGGCTCGCGGCCGATGAAATTTCCAATAGCCTCTCGGGAAGACCGTGGCGCACCTTCAACCTGATTGATGAAGATCCGCTTCACTATCCCGCTGCTTCTCTACGTATTCCCGTATTTCGCGCGACAAAAAATAATTGAGCGCTGTCCGAATGACGGCGGTGGCGCCAAGCTTTCCGATTTCGTCCCATGAAGGTGCAACCGACGTGGACAGAATGTCGGAAGCAAGTTGAAATTCCAGCGCCAAGGATAGATAACGACTGAAGGTGAGACGGATGGGTGTAAAGCTGACAACTTGCCGTCGCAAGTGAGCAACGAATAGTTGAATTACGGCATACACGAAACCCACACCAATCCAAATTGCACCGGTGGCTTCCAGGGCGAGCCGGAGCCAGCCGACTAGTGGAAGGAGTATGTCAACCGCTGGCTTGAGTGATTCCATCGTATGGTTCGAAAACAGCTTAGATAGCCGATGGCCAAAACGGTTGCTTTTTTTCGACGGCGATCGACAGAATTAAAATCGCGATGCAATGAGGGCAATCTAAATCCTCAGCTTTGCCGGCAACATGCCGCCGAAGATGCGGGCCATAGCGTGGGGCTCAGGATCACCAATGAAAGAACTCATACTTCTCGGGTTGAAGACAAGCATCATCCTCATTGTTTTCGGTTTGGGCTTGAACGCCAATCTGCGAGAAATCACACATCTGTTTCGCAAACCCGGTCTCTTGATCCGCTCGCTTCTGTCGATGAACGTGATCATGCCTACTTTCGCAGCGATTCTCGCGGCGGTTTTCAATCTTCATCCTGCGACCAAAATCGCTCTCGTTGTGCTGGGCGTTTCTCCTATCCCTCCCATTCTTCCTAAAAAGCAATTCAAGGCTGGGGGGCAAGCACCCTACACATTCAGCTTGCTTGTGGTGGCATCCTTGTTCGCAATCGTATTCATTCCACTCGCCATAACACTGATTGGCATCGTATTCTCGATGCCTTTGCAAATAACGTCTATAGCTATCGCCAAACTTGTCTTTCTCAGTATCCTGGTTCCGCTGAGCGTCGCCATCCTCACCCGGCATTACGCGCCTGCATTAGCGAAGCGCTTGGTGCAGCCGGTATCGTTACTGGGATCGCTTCTGCTCCTGGTCAGTGTCCTTCCAATTCTGTTCACCGCATGGCCCGCCATTCGCGCGGTAATTGGCAACGGAACACTGGTGGCCCTGGCCGCTTTCATAGTCGTAGGATTGGCGGTGGGTCATTTTCTGGGCGGTCCCAAACCGGAAGACAGGAGCATTCTGGCGCTAGCGACTTCATCGCGTCATCCTGCAATTGCACTGACGATCGCAACCGCCAACTTTCCGCAACAAAAGCTGGTACCGGCCGCCATCCTGCTTTACCTTCTTCTCAATGTGCTTGCCTCAACGCTGTACATTCACGGACTTCGCCGCACTGAATTGGACGCAAAAACGAAGGCGTGAAAGCGGCAAATGGTTTTAAAGAGGATTCGATTCTGTTATGTCCGACGATAAAGTGCCCCCATTGGCGTCTTCCCCTTCGACGCAACTTGCAATCGAGAGAACCGTGCTAGCTCACGAGCGAACGCTCATGGCATGGGTAAGGACCGCAACATCGTTAATCTCCTTTGGATTTACGATTTATAAATTCTTTGAGGGTCTGCGAGCGAGCGGCGAGCTTAAAGGAGCTACACACCTGCTCGGGTCACGAACTTTCGGACTGCTAATGGTTAGCATTGGAGTTGTGGTGTTAATACTTGCCACCTTCCGCCATCAGCAGGATATGCGAAAGCTAGCGGAGCAGTACCACGTCGAAGGCCGATCGCTGGCGCTCGTGCTGGCGACGCTCATTTCATTGCTCGGCATTGTGGGGCTACTCGCTATTATTTTCCGGCAATAAACAGTCAGCGGAAAAAGCCAATCGCCTGATTCAACAAACGCCTAGGCAGCGCACGGCCGCAGAATACAGCGGAACCCAACGTGGCACGTGGATGTATCGACAGGTTGCGGAAATCGAGCTGCCGGACGGTAACGCTGACAGTAATTAGGAGCACAGAGATGTGAGCCGCCCTTCAACACTTTACGCGGAATCCTAAGTTCGAGACCATTGGGATCGTGTGGATCGTAACTTTGTTCTTCAGCACCGCCGCGCGGATTGCTGGGAACGCAGCATGCTTTTACTTTTTCGGCAGGGTGATTCGGCCCGAACCAGTCGGTGGTCCACTCCCAGACATTGCCGATCATGTCCAGCAAGCCATATCCGTTCGCCGGGAATGCGTCCACAGG
>DATBGM010000190.1:0-3121 GCA_036557945.1 Bryobacteraceae bacterium
ATAGGCGCACTCGGCAACAGCGCCGCGCCGGCTGTCGCGGCCGTCACCGAAACAAATTGCCTGCGCGTCAATCGATTGAGTTTTTTCATGTAGCTGCCTCCGACAACATCACTCTGCAAAAAACATGTCCCATCACGCCGATAGATCTCAATTCGCCAGCAGATTGCGGATCACGAACAAAACATTCGCAGGCCGTTCCGCCAGCCGCCGCATGTACCACGGAAACCAGTAGCTGCCGTAAGCAACGAGAACCACGGATTTCCATCCTTCGCGCGCAAGCCGCAGTTGCTCCTGCCGCTGTATCCCGTAAAGCATCTGGAATTCAAAGCCGTCGTCCTTGCCCCGCTTCTGCGATTCGGCGTAGTCCGTAATTCTTCGGATCAGTTTCAAATCATGAGTGGCAAAGGCCGCGCGCACATGCGCGGTGTGCGCTTCATCGGTCAGCAATTGCGCCGCTACTTGAAAGAAATTTTCGTCCACCTGATCTTTGCGCGGAAAAGCGATCGTCGAAGGCTCTTTGTAAGCGCCCTTAACCAGCCGGATGCTCGCGCCAATCGGAATCAAACTTGCCACATCGTTCGCAGTGCGATGCAGATAAGCCTGCAGGCACACTCCGACATTCGGATAAGTCTTTCGCGCCCGCCGATAAATCTCGAGAGTCGCATCCACGTACGGGCTCGCTTCCATATCGATCCAAACAGTGCTTCCGCTGCCGGCGCGTTCGATAATCCGCACCAGATTCGCGTGGCACATTTCCTTGTCGAGATCGAGACCCAATTGCGTCAGCTTCACGGAAACTTCGCTTTCGAGTCCGAGCGCATGAACGCGATCGAGTAAGCCGAGATAGTGTTCAGTAACCCGCTCCGCTTCGGCCGGGTCGTTCACGTTTTCGCCGAGAAGCGTAAAAACCGTTTTGATCCTGTGCTCTTTAAAGTCGCGGGCGCACGTGAGTGCATCTTCAGCAGTCTCGCCGGGCATGAACCTCGAAACCGCTCGCTGGACAAACCGGTAGCGCGTGGCCCGCTCCCGCATCCACGAGCTCTGCGAACAGCCGAGAAAGACACTGCGCATTAAACCCACGATTCGCGATTTCCTATCTGGAAGATGCCTAGACGAAGGGAGGGACTGTCCGCCCGCCCTTTGGAACCAAGTACAGCCCCGAGAAGGGGTTCCAAGCACCGAGACTTGGTATCCATTGTTGTGTACAGTAACGTACTCGCAGAATCTAGCAGATTTCTCCCTTTTTTTCTATGCAAAAACCAGCTTCCGGGTTGTCCCGAATCACCAGCTGCCGCGCTCTCCCAGGTTTTCTATCACCTGGCAAAGGCGCTCTGCACCGTTTTCCCAATTTAGCTGGATCGCTTTTTCCGCCGCCGGTGCGTCTCCGCGCTCAATGCTATTGATAATAGACAGGTGCTCGTGGATGGAAATGTCCAACTGATCGATGATCGCGCTGGCATAAAGGCGCCAATACCGCTCGGTTTGCGGCTTGACACCGGCGTGAATTGCCCGGAGCCGGGGTCCCGCGCCGGCGTCAACGATGGTCTGGTGAAAGTTGATGTCGAGGTCGAACACGCGATTCGGCTCAGCCCGTTTGGCTTCCGCGCACTCCTGAAGCTCTTTGTTGTATCGCCGTAGTTCCGAAACCAGCCCGCTTCGGGCCTTCTGATCCAAACGGCAGCACAGACCGGCGGCGGAGCCTTCCAAATGCCCCACGATCTTATACAGTTCCAGAGCGTCCTCTTTTGTAAGCGGCGCTACGGACAGCCGCTCCTTGTTCCCAGCGCTCGAAATGACGACGATGTATCCCTCTTGCTGAAGGCGATGGCGAGCTGCGCGGATCGGAGTGCGGCTCACGCCGAGCCGATCGGCAAGATCGGCTTCAATCACACGGCTGCCCGGAGCCAGTTTGCCATGGACAATCAGGTCGCGAAGGCGGTGAAAGGTGTTCTCGCTGATGTTTGAATCTTTATCCACAATCCCCGACTTTCAAAGACCGTACTCGACTTCTCTCTAACATAAGAGAAAAACCGTTCGACACTCCCTGGAAATAAGAGTGTTCTCAAACGCGAATCCGTCTCTTACCGGCTAAAATATACACGATACCCGATACAACTTGCATCTCGATCGACGCATACTCTCCGCGGCGCGTTTCGCTGCGTACCGACGGATTTCCCTCCCCGCCTGACTGCCCAGCTTAATAGAACACTGCCTTCCGGGATGCCGAACGGAGGCTTGGCGCAAAAATAGTTTTTGCGGCGTATGATACCTTCGCGGCTAAGGTAGCCCGCATCTAACAGGCGGCGGCCGGAGCTCTTGATGGCAGGCAAGCAGACTCACCTGTTGAACCTGGAAGCAGTGGCGAGACGCGCCCGCGTTTCGACTGCGACCGTTTCTCGCGTGCTGAACAATTTGAATGTGGTGCGCGAATCCACGCGCGTTCGCGTGCTAAAGGCAGCCGAAGAACTCAACTACCATCCCAATTTGCATGCGCGTTCGCTTGCCCGCGGGAAGAATCGCATTCTCGGGATTCTCGTTTCCAACATGGAGAATCCTTTCTTTTTCGATATTTATCAGGTGCTGGAATCGGCGGCTCACGCTCACGGCTATGAAGTTGTGGTGGCCAACACGGATTACCAGCCCGAACAACTACTCGCCAGCGTGCGGCTGATGATCGGCTGGCGCGTTGCCGGCCTGGCAGCGATCGTATCGGAAATGGATTCTCATCTCATTCGGGTGATCACGGACGGAAAAATTCCCAGCGTTTTTTACGACGTGGGAACGCCGCAGAAAAACATCGCGAATATTCGCGTGGATTACAGGAAAGGGATGAGAAAGATCGTGGAGTATCTTCATTCGTTGGGCCACAAGCGAATGGCGTTCGCCGGCCATCACTCGCGATTGGAGCCGATCAACGAACGGAAGAAAACTTTTCTGGAGACGGTGGCTCGTGTTTCGCCGGGCGCGCAAGTACAGGTGGTCAGCGGATCCGATGGACTGGATGGCGGACGCGAAGCCGCAAAAGAGTTGCTTCACTCGGGCTTCCATCCGACCGCCATCGTTTGCGTGAACGATTTTATGGCAGTAGGAGTTTTGCGCGAACTGCGCGACCAGGGCATTC
>DATBGM010000191.1:0-37436 GCA_036557945.1 Bryobacteraceae bacterium
CGCGGCCAAGGCCTAGAGCGCCGCGGCCAAGGCCTAGAGCAAACTCATCCAATCGGCCCTTCATTCCCTGCTTAAGAGCCGGGCGGCACGAGCTGAAACGGCGCCGCCCGGTCCAGGCTCGCCTGAGATCAGCGAGCAATGATCTTGTGCACGCTGCTGTTTCCCTCCGATCTGAGCGATTACGCCGGCTACGAGAATTACTTCATCTCACGCCGCCGCCGGTTTTTTGCCATTCTGGCGGTCACGTTCGTTGCCGACGTATTCGACACGCTGATGAAGGGCTTCGCCTATCTCCACTCCTTCGGCCTCGAATATCCGGTTCGTATCGCGCTCAATCTGGCAATCTGCGTAGCGGGAATATTTGTCAGCAACAGGCGCGTACAAATCGGCCTGCTTCTCGCCTCGTTCATCTATCACGTATTTACGATCGTGATGCTCTATCGCGTTCAATGAGCGCCTGCTCGCGCAATTCATGCTTAGCGTCGCGTTTTTTGCCGGTAATCGGATAATCCCCACATGGGGACGACGGTGCACATCTCGAAAAGCCGCGAGCGGGCTCGCGGACCAATACGCTCTTCAAGCGTATCGTGGATGTTGTACTTGACCGCTGCGCCGGGCGCCGTTTTCTCCACAACCTTCCCGCCCATGTCCGGATCGGGAAAATTCGTTGTCGCAATCAAGGGCTTCCGGTAATTGCAGCGATACGTAATGATCGAGGTCACCGTGTCTTCGACCCAGTCCGTCACCCGGTGCGCGCCGAGATCGTCGAGTAGCAGCACTTCCGTTTCGAGCGCCGTCTGGTACGCTTCCCGATCGCTCATGCCCATCTTTTCGTTGTAGCCGGAGCGGATTTTTTCCAGCAAGGCTTGATAGTTAAAAAAGATTCCCTCATGGCCGCGCGCCAGCAGTTCGCGCAGCACCGCCACCGCCAGGTGCGTTTTCCCCACACCCTGCGGTCCGATCAGCAGCAGGCCCAGCTTATCCTTCAGAACCGGGAAGTTGTTGGCATAGGCTTTGATGGGAAGCAGCGCGCGCTGCAGAATGTCGCGCGCGATCGGATTCCCCTGCGGCCATTCGATATCGAACGAAGCGGCGCGATAGTTATCGGGGATCTGCGCGCGAGTAAGCAGCTCTTCGCTTTGCGCGGATTCGATGCAATTGCATCGCTTTGCCGAGGACACACCATCCTCTTCGGCTACAATCCAGCCGGTCCCGCTGCAGAACTTACAATCCTCTCTTGCCATCGCGCGTTCCGTTACTCCACTACCATTAACCCCTCGCCGGCTAAGACGGTTGCGCCTTCGCTCGCGTAAATCTTCTTCACGACGCCATCCTTCGGCGACTTTATCTCGTTCTGCATCTTCATCGCTTCCACGACAATCAGGCTTTGGCCCGTTTCCACCTTCGCGCCCGGGGCAACCAGCAGCTTCACGACCTTGCCCGGCATCAGAGCCCGCAATTCATACGGACCGGCGAGGGATGGCTTCTTTGTATTCGATGCTCGATCCCGCAGGTCCGCCATTTCGACCGCAAAGCGCCCATTACCAACCCATACTTCGAACCCGCCGGAGGCCGGAAGCACATGCACGGTATAGCTCCTGTTGTCGAGCAGTACCGAAAATACGCCTTCCTGAATGGTGACAATCGAGGCCATCCCCTTCGCCTGAATCCACCCGTTCAAATGGTAGGAGACATTCGCTCGATCCCCTTCGAGTTGGAGCACGCCTTCCTCCTCGCCGATTTTGACGCGCAGCTTTTTCATTTGAGGAGCGCCTGGGCTCCCGCCGCCCGCCAGCGGCTGACGTCCTTCCTCTGCTCCGGAGCTTTGCCGTTGCGCGCCGATTCCGCCGCCGCCAGCACCGCCGCAATCATGCTCGCCTCGTTTTCCGGCTCGCGTTGCCGCCGCCTGAAAAAGCCCTCCAGAAAACCTGTATCCAGATCGCCGGCTTTCCAGCGTTCATCCCTCATAAGCTCTGCAAAGAATGGCAGATTCGTAGTCGTTCCGAGCACGCGGTACTCTGTCACGGCGCGGCGCATCCGTTCGATCGCGCTCGCGCGTGTGTCCGCCCAAACGGAAAGTTTCGCCAGCAGCGGGTCGTATTCGATCGGCACCGTCCAACCGGCATAAACGCCGCCGTCGACGCGCACGCCCGGTCCCGAAGGCTCGACATACTGCCCGATTTTGCCGGGACTCGGGAAGAAATTGTTGTCGGGATCTTCCGCATATACCCGGCACTCGATGGCCGAGCCGTTCCAGCGAATCTCGCTCTGCTCGAGGGCGAGCCGTTCTCCGTTCGCGACGCGAATCTGCCATTGCACCAGGTCTACACCCGTCACCCACTCGGTAACCGGATGCTCCACTTGCAGACGCGTATTCATCTCGAGAAAGTAGAAATCGCCCTGCTGATCGGCCAGAAACTCCAGCGTGCCCGCATTGTAGTAGCCGGCGGCGCCGGCAATCTTGAGTGCCTCTTGGCCGATCCGTTCCCGCAACTCCGGTTTCGCCAGAATGAGCGGCGACGGGCATTCTTCCACAATCTTCTGATGACGCCGCTGAATAGAGCACTCGCGCTCGCCTAAATGGATCAGATGGCCGTGCTCATCCCCGAGCACTTGAATTTCGATATGCCGCGGACGTTCGATCAGCTTTTCGAGATAGATCTCGCCCGAGCCGAACGAACTCTCCGCTTCGCTCGCGGCCTGCCGCATGGCCGCAAGCAGACCGGATTCGTCATCCACCCGCCGCATGCCCTTGCCTCCGCCACCCGCCGAAGCTTTCAGCAGGACCGGGTAGCCGATTTGAGCGGCGATCTTGCGCGCTTCCTCCGGATCGCTCAGCGCCTTGGGACTGCCGGGAACAACCGGCGCGCCCACCGCAATCGCCATCTGCCGCGCCGCCGTCTTTGAGCCCATCTGTTCAATGGAGCTCCAGCTCGGACCGATGAACTTGATCCCCTGCTCTTCGCAGCGCTGCGCAAAGCGGGCATTTTCGCTCAGAAAACCATATCCGGGATGTATGGCCGCCGCTTCGGTTCGCTGCGCAGCCTCGAGAATTCGTTCGTGTGACAGGTAGCTTTCGGCCGAAGGCGCGGGCCCGATCGCAACCGCTTCATCGGCCATCTGCACATGCAAAGCTTTGCGGTCCGCTTCCGAATAGACAGCCACGCTGCGGATACCCATCTCGCGCAGTGCCCGGATGACGCGCACAGCAATCTCTCCGCGATTTGCAATCAGAACTTTCGAGAACAAAGGGCCTCGACTCGTTTGTACCAAACGAACCTGGCTACGCAGTCATCAATGCTTTGGAAAAGCCGGGTCGGCTTTAATCTCGCGAATCTGCAAAATGTGCCGCTGCTCGTGGGTCGAGATTTCGAGCAGGCATTGATACGCATCTACGCCCCATTCCGGAACGGCGTGCGCGCGCAAATCTTCCTGGGTCTTCTCGGCGTAATCGAGCATGGTGCCATGCAGCCGCCCGTAGCTGGCGAGTGCGTCGGAAATATTGATCGTCTGCCCTACCGGGTCCTGCTTGGCCGGCGTCTTATCGTGCCGGGTGCGATCGATACCGTACCAGAGAACGTCGGCATCCGAAGCTTTGTCTTTGATCGCCTCGGGCGCATGCTCCATGCCCTTCTTCAGCAATTTCCAGTAATTCGGCTCGGCGATGACCAGGTGTTGCACGACTTCGGCGATCGTCCACTTTCCGGGCGCGCTCCGAAAATTTAATTGCCCCGCCGAAAGGGAAGACACCTCGTCCGGCAGCCACGAGCCGGTCATCTGCAGATGTGCAATCAGGTGCTCCCGGTCGCGCTCGGTCATGGGACCTGCGGGCGCCGGTTGCAGACAGCAGATCATCAGAATGGGCCCGTAAAGGGCTGCCGTAATGCGCATACATCCTCCTTGCCTCGCGACCTTACGGGTTGCGAGGAGCGACTTGTGGATAGACGTTTGCGCAGGAATGTTTGTTCGCCGTTTCGCGAACCAGGCCGGAGCCTCTTAGTCTTCTTCCGGTTCCTCCTGGCTTCCTCGTTCCAGCAGCGGCGCCGAAAGCTGGGTGAGCAGTTTGTCCGTTTTCTCCTCTTCCGCCAGGGTCTGCGCCAACAATTTCGCTACTTTGGTGCGCCCGGCGCGCTCGGCGATCGTGCGTAAGGTGCCGTAGCCGGAGATTTCGTAGTGCTCAACTTTCTGAGCGGCGGCAGCGAGTTCCAGGTCGGCCGCTACTTCCTCCTTTTCCTTACCCTCCGTGATGATCTCCTGGCCCTCTTCGACCAGGCCCTGCATTCCTTTGCACGGCTTGGTCTTGGGCTTGGCCTCCAGAAGCTCGAATGCCTGCTTCAGGCGCTCCACGTGACCCTTCGTCTCCTCGAGATGTTTTTGAAACGCCTCCCGCAGCTTCGGGTCATGCGCAGCCTTGGCCATCTTGGGCAAGGCCCTTACCAACTGATTTTCGGCATGCAGCAGATCCTGCATGTTCTCCACCAGTAACTCTTCCAGCACAGGCATTCTTTGTTCTCCTTGCTACGTTGACGCTCAAAACGTTGTTGTGTTTCGAAGCGCCATAGCGACGAGGACGAGAGCCGGACCGGCATTCCTACCAATACAACTTCAACGCAAACTGTAGTTCCCGCTGATCGTTCTGGCCGTCCCTCGTGGAGGTGATCTTTCCAAACGTCGAAGGCGACGTATAATCCAGCGATCCCGGCGCAGCCACCACACCGTTTCCGTTAAATCCCGGCGGCGAAAAGTTTGGCGTATTCGTCAAATTGAAAGCCTCCGCCCGGAATTCAAGCCGCGTTCGTTCGGTAAAACGAAAACTTTTGAAGAGAGAGAAATCAAGCCGGCGATAACCTGGCCCCAGAAATTGCGAGGGCGCCCCGCCGAGCGGGCTGTAGTCTGACTGGCCGACCGTTGTCGCCACCGGAGGACTCGTAAACGCAGCCGGATTCAGCCAGTGATCCACCGTCTGATCGGCCGCCCGCACGTCCTGCCCCGGCACCAGCAGCGCATGGCATCCGAAGCCCGACGTTGTCGCAATCACGCAGTCCACGGTGCCTGGCTGCCCTTTCTGGACAGTGAGAATCCAGTTCGTAGCCCAGCCTCCGAGCAGCGCATCTACCACGCCCGGCGCATTCGCAAGATGTGCCTTACCATGCCCGAACGGCAATTCGTAACTGCCGCTCAGGTGAAATACATGCGGAATATGGAAATCGCACAAGCTGTAGTCGCCTTGAATGCCGAAACCCGGAAGCAGCGGCGCGCGATAGCCCGTCAAGGCGGTCCCATTCAACACGTCGGCGGCATCCGAGCGGCATTTCGACCAGGTGTAATTCGCCAGCACATTCAGGCCGGCACTGAACCGGTGCTCATAATTGATCTGCAGCGAGTTATAGAAACTGTTTCCCGCAAACGTCGTATAAGTGAAACCCGTCTGGAAGTGCGGATAGGACGCGTAATCGAACTCATTGAGCCCCGGCGGCAGGATCTGGTGCGGCCCATTCGGGTTTATGTATGCGCCGAGATGACGGACTGAGTTGCCGACATAGCCGGCTTGTAGCGTGTCGTTTGTACTGAGCTGAAACTGCATCGTGAAGTTGTAGCCTTGCGTGTACGGCGTTTTCATGTGATAGTCCTCGCCCAAAAACGCAACCCCGTCCGGCGCAACCGCCTCAGAGGTCAGAGGAATGCCCGTTAACCCGGTTTCTAGGGTCGCGATCGATCCGTTCGGAAACGTAATGGGCGCATTCGGCACCAGGTTCGGATAAACCAGATTGAACTGGAACGGGAAGTCGACGTAGGTCTCGACAACCGAGTTCTCAAACCCGCCGTAAAAGAATCCGTAACCGCCGCGCAGCACAAACTTTGGCGTAAGCTGATAGGCGAAGCCGATGCGCGGCGAAAAGTTCAGCTTCTGCGATTCGCCCAGACCGTCGACATCCGAACAGGTAATTTTGATATTGTCGGCTTGCGCCGCGCTCAACAAATCTGGCGAAAACGGCGTATTGCACCGCTTTTTGGTGAGCAGAAAAAGCGTCGGGCTGCTCGATCCGGAAGGCAGGAAATTCGATTGCGCGCCATAGCGCTCGACGATTTGGCCGAAATACTCCCAGCGCAGCCCCAGATTCACCGTCAGCCTCGGCGTGACCTGAAAGTCGTCCTGCACATAAGCGCCATAGTAGCTGCGGACCATGTCCGTGTTCGCGATGTTGGAAGCCTGTACTTCGTCCGCGCCGCCTACATAGTCGGCGGCGCCTGGAACCGTCGCGGGAATAGGTGTCAGCAGCATCTGCGCAAGACCGGTATTGCCGCCGCCCGTTTCAGGCACTTCGGTATACACGCCGCCAAAGTTCCAGAGACCACGGCCCGTTGGCGGCTGCAAGATCGAAAAGCGAAGCTGCTGGAACTGGAATCCGCCTTTTAATGAATGCCGGCCAAGGTGCTTGGTCAAATTGTCTGTAAACTGCAACGTATTGCTGTATTCGATCGACGGCATGAACTGGCTGCTTCCGAGCGAGGTGAGTCCGCTGATAGGGAAGGTGCCTAGGCCCCCGTTCGAGGGCACTTGCGGAACACCTTGTATGCCGAACTGCGCCGGGATTCCCATTTCATTTGCAAACGGCTGCACCCGGCTGGTGGCAATCCGGTTAAAGCCGGCGCGCGCTTCATTGACGAAATCCGGCGAGAAGGAATGCGTTTCGCTGAGCACGGCATTGGTTCCCGTGGCCGATTGATCGCCCGCAACAAAAGAACTGCCGTCCGCGATACCCGGGAACGGTCCCGGAATGAGCGTCGGATTGTCCGAATAGCTCACGCGTCCGAAGATGCTGTCGCGCTCGCTGAAATTATGATCGACGCGCACGTCAAACTGGTTGACATCGTTCTTCAAATTCGGATTCGCTGCATAGTTATTAAAAAGGCTGGCGGAATTCGGCGCCGGATAGAGGTTGAGCAGCTTGATGGCATTCGGATCGAGCCGGTTCACGGGAAGGATATTGCCCGGAAAGGGCTCGCGCACGAATCCGATCTGCGTGCCCGCCGGCGAGCCGCCGCAGGGTACTGCGGACGCCGTCACCGTATCGGGCACACCGCACAAAACCGGGCGTGTCGTCGAAGGATCGAACACCTGGCCCAGAGCGAAATCGCGCCCGAGGACGTCCGTTCGCGTACTGCCCTGCGTCAAGAGCTCCGAAAGATTCGTATATCCACTCGACCGCTCCAGAGCAGTGGGGACCGTATTGATGGAAGGCACCGCCTGCCGGGTCCGGGTGCCTTCGTAATCCATGAAGAAAAACGTTTTGTCGTGAATGATCGGACCGCCGAGGCTCGCCCCGAACTGGTTCTGGCGGAACTTGCCCTTGGGTAATCCGCCCGCATTCTCGAAGAAATTGGCGGCATCCAGCTTGTCGTTGCGGAAGAATTCCCAGGCTGCGCCGTGGAACTGGTTCGTGCCCGATTTGATCGTCGCGTTCAGTATCGCTCCTGCCGAGCGGCCGAACTCCGCGTTGTAGTCGTTCGTTTGAATCTTGAATTCCTGAATGGCGTCGACCGGCGGACGGACCGCATAAGCCGTCCCGTTCAGGAAATCGACCAGGTTGGCATTGTTATCGATACCGTCCAGCAGGTAGTTGTTTTGCGACGGCCGCGAACCGTTCGCGGCAAAGCTGCCGCTAGTGCCGAGGCCGCGCGTGTCTTGCTGATCCTGCGTCACACCTACGGCAAGTTGCGCCAGGAATGTGTAATTGCGGCCATTGAGCGGTAAATCGTTAATCGCGCGCTGGCCGATCACCTGCCCGACCGAGGCATCCTGTGTCTGCAGCGCCGGCGGTTCGGTACTCACCGTCACCGTTTCGGTCATCTGCCCGGGCGGCAACTCGAAATCAGCGATGACACGCTGCTGCACATCCACCGAAACATGCGTTTGCTCCACACGCTGAAAGCCCTTCAGCTCCGCGGATAACGAGTAGTGCCCGATCTTGATCGGCGAAAATTTGTACTCGCCATCGCTGCCCGAGAGCTGATTCGTCACAAGGCCCGTGTCTTCGTTGGTCAAGGTGATGCGCGCTCCGGGAACGACAGCGCCGCTCGTGTCCTTCACCGTTCCGGATATCGAACCGGTATCCACCTGCGCAAACAAAAGAGAGCCGCTCACCACGGCCAGGACAAAGAGAACGGAAATGCGCCGCAATTCCATTGAAAGCCACCTTTCTGCTCACTGCCCGGGCAATCCGATCGCGGGATTGCCAGTAAAGAATGAATTGGGAACCACCAGAAATCCCGCCTTGTGCACCGGCATGACGGGATATTCTTCCGGACGAGGGATGTGCGTGATTCCCAGCGTATACCAAACGACGACATCGCAATCGTCAATCGAGCGATTCGCTGCCACCCAGCGCTGCAAGCCGTCGCTGCCGCGGCTCTGGTTGACATAGAAGCCGGCCGCATGCATCTGCGCCGGATCGTATGGCGTCACCCAAAACGGCGCGTCCACGAAGCCGGCGCGCTTTCGAATCCAAGCGTCAGGGGCCGCGTACGCGATCGTGTTCTCGCCGGGGAGGAGTGTATAACCAACCGGGTAACCCAGCGAATTTGTCACAGCCGGATTGATGACTGTCCAGCGGCGGCTCTGCTCCATGCTCATCTGCCGCTCCGCTTCTTTTTCCGTACGAAGCGGTGTCTCCGTCATGGTGAACGCATTTTTATGCGCGTTCTCCGGACCCGGCGGAACCGAGATCGTATTGTTCTCGATCACGCTGTTTTTAATGCCGTCGACATCCATATCGAGGCGAAAATTGAAAAAATGCTGGTGATGCACGGCGACGACGTTCGGCGCGACCAGGTGGCCATAGCGCAAGTCCCCGGCGTGATGGTCCGCATCGGAAGCAGAGCGCAGCCGGGAAGCCTTTGTGTCCATGAAGCCTGTAAGCAGAACTTCCATCTCCAACGTGCCGTCCTGATGAAAGACCCAGTTGAAGCCATAATCGTAGTTGCCGACAGTGGCAATCCAGCCGAGCACCAGCTCGCGCGAGCGGCGCGACTCGTTGCGGTCGTGGCCCTTGTCATAGTGCTTCCAAAGCAGACCGCCGTCGCGCTCGTAAAGTGCGACTGCTCGCGGAATCTTGAACCAGTCGCCCTCTTCATCCGGCAGAACGACATCGAACGTCGAAGCATACGCGGGCACATCGTTGTTCGATTCCAGCGGACTCGCATAACGCCCGAAACTGTCTTCGCCGGAATCGAAAGCGTTCTTGTAATACCAGTTCACCCCGGGATCGCCATACGGCACGACCATCTCGGAACAAGTGCCTCGATAGAGGATTGACCGGACCCGGCCGTGATCTTCGTAGCCCACGGTGTAAAGGATCAAGCCTTCGCGCGCGTTGAAGCCGAAGCGGAAGCGCCAGTTCTGCCAGCGGACTTCGTGATCGCGAACCTCAAAGCTCGCACCAGCCGGCTGCGAGATGACGAGCGGCTTCGGAGCGGTGCGATCGGGCGATGCCGGGACTCCTTCCACACCCGCATCTTCTGCCGGAATCGGGATCACCTCGCCATCGAACCAGCGAATCACTTTGCCGGCGTTCAGGTCCACGTCGGCAGAGACGTTTTCGATTTTCCGTGCTTCCAGCGTTTTCCAGTCGTGATACGAAAAATCGGCCCGCCGGAAACGAACCCCGTTGTCCTGCGGATCGCCGAAATAACCGGCCGGCCAGTCGCCAATGCCTACTTGCGCAAGATCGGTAACGCCGTGACGCCGCATGATCTCCCGGAAACGCGGGTCCGCGCGTACCGCTCGTTGCAAAATTTCTGCGTCTTCCTCCAGAAACGACGGCTGCACGCCGGGAATGTGCTTCCAGGATTCGAGACTCGCCTTCGTCAGATCGACGACCGCTTCGAATGTCTGATTTTTCGCGCGCTCGTAGACCACAGCGAACGATTTGCGCGGGAACGGATTCCCCGCTCGAAACGCAAGCACTTCTTCTTTTGGCGGCTCGCGCAGCGTGATCAGCGAATAACGGCTATTTTCAGTTGTTTTACCGGCCGCGCGGAGAACTTCGACGGTCTCGACGATTTCGTTGTTGTTTAGCGGGTCGAGCGGATGCGTCAGCAAAAACGCGGCAGCAAGCAAAGCGACCATGGACCCGAAGCTGCCAGTATTCAACCATGCGCACTACTGGTTGTCAAGAAATGTCTCTTTAACTACGGGTAAATTTCTGGTAAATCGTACTCGACGGATACAAGAAAAAGGCCGCTTGCCGGCACCGCCGGCCCCGGGCGGATTCCGCAACCCGGCTCCAGCCTCTTGCGGATGTCTACCTGATTCAAATTACCTTTGCCGACCTCGACTAGAACTCCCACCATGTTACGCACCATATGTTTTAGGAAGCCGGAGCCGGTCACACGATAAAGTAAAAGATTTTCCGTGCGGCCTAAAGCAGATCGGAAGATCGTCCGGCGTTTTGAATATCCGAGCTGGTCTTTTTCGTCGCTCGCCGCAAAAGCTGTGAAATCGTGCTCCCCCTCGAATAGCGGCGCGGCCTCGATCATTCTGGCTTCGTTCAGTAAATATGGGTAGTGATAGACGTAATGACGCTCGAAGGGCGGGCAGATTTCCTCGCGAAAAATCCGGTATTCGTACGTCTTTCGGCGGGCCTCAAAGCGCGGGTGAAAATCCAGGTTCGTTTGGCAAATTTGGCTGATGCGAATCGAGCGCGGCAGCAGCCGGTTCACCGCACGCCGGAAATTTTCGGGCGGAATCGGATTTTCGAGCGTCACCGCCGCCACTTGTGCCAGCGCATGCACGCCTGCGTCGGTCCGACCCGAGCCGGCAACATGCACCGGTTTTCCTTCGATCGAACCGATTACTTCTTCCAGCACGCCTTGGATGGTCGGCAGTCCGGGCTGTACTTGCCAGCCATGAAAGTCCGTGCCGTCGTAGGCGACCTCAAAGCGGAGCCGTCTCACACGCGCCGCGAACCCGGTTTGACAATCGGCACTCCTTCGCGGCACAAGGGACAATCCTCCGGCGGATAGCTCACAGGATTCAGCGTCTCGAGAGCAACGCGCGCTAATCCCAGATCCACGCGCCCGTTACTGCGGTCGATAATCGAGCCGGCGGCAAGCACGCGTGCTCCTGCGCTCTGCAAAACACGGATCACGTCTCTCGTGCTTCCACCCGTAGTGATGACGTCTTCGATAACGATGACCGGCTCGTCCTGCTCGACCAGGAATCCGCGGCGCAAAGTCATTTCGTTCGAAGCAGAATCGCGCTCGGTAAAAAGCGCCAGCGCGCCCAGTGCCCGTGCGACTTCCTGCCCGATCACGATGCCGCCAATCGCAGGTGAAACAATCGCCGCCACGCGCACGCCGCCGGTCCAAGGTTCGAGTTTTTTCGCAAGCTCACGGCCCAGGCGTTCGGCGTATTCGGGATGCGCCAGCACCTTGGCGCATTGCAGATACTCGCCGCTATGCAATCCGCTCGTCAGGCGAAAATGCCCGCGCAGATACGCGCCGGTTTCTTCGAACAGTTGCATGACAGGACTGAGCATTCACGACGATCTTAGCGGATAATGTTTGTAAAGTGGCCACGCAAACCATCCCGAGGATCACCGAAGATGAATATCTGCGGCTGGAACGCGCAGCCGAGGAGAAGAGTGAGTTTATTGGTGAAGAGATCTTTGTAATGCCCAGCAGATCGTTACGGCATTCGCGAATAATCGGGAATACCACGATGCACCTGGGATTTAGCCTGCGAAACACAGCGTTTAGCCTTTTTCCAGACACGCGAGTTCGGACGCCAGTCAGCGGCTCTTTCGTCTACCCCGACATCTCAATCGTCTCGGGCAATCCTGTGACCTACAAGGGCGGTCCCGATAACCTTATAAATCCGGCTGTAATCATTGAGGTTCTGTCCGCTTCCACCGCCGACTACGATCACGGCAAAAAATTCGAGCTGTACCGCGAGATCCCGACGTTCGCCGATTACATCCTGGTCCATACTGAATCCGCACTAGTCGAACACTTCGCCCGCCAGCCGGAGGCAAGCTGGTTATTCCGCGAACATCGCGGCCTCGAAAGCGAACTCACCATCCCGTCGCTTAACTGCACGATCAAGGTCGCAGAAGTTTACGCAGGCGTCTTCGAGATCCCCGAATAGTTCGCTCGGGGAATCGTCCGGTCCCAAAAACGAACATCGAATCTTCTTACCGCTCTTCCGGCGCTGTTAGGAATGAACGCTTTAGACTCAAATGCCGCTTGGACGTTTCCGTGCTTCACTCTTTGGTTTGTGCGCGATACCATGAGGATTTGCCAATTATGCGGGAACCTGACGGAGGGGTCCGTCGTTCTCAATAACACTGGGCATTTTGCGTAAGAGCGTGCCGCGCACGGCGATTCCGCGCCAAATATGAGGTTTTTTTGATAACTCTGATGAGACGTTTGCATACATGTGTGTCTGTTCTCTGCTGCTTTTTATTGGTTGCGGGAACTCTGCCGGCCCAGCAGTCGGCCGTTCGGATCGATCCTGCGCGCGGGGGATTGGGATGGCTTACTCGCCCCTATCAGCAGCGCATCGTCCCGCCGGTGAATCTCGCCAATACGGACCGGCTCGAGTCGCTGGTACGCGCGGGCAACCTGTATCTCTCGGCCCAGGACGTGATGGCGCTCGCGCTCGAGAATAACCTCGATATCGAAATTCAACGCTACGGTCCGCTTCTCACGAAAGAAGTGACGCGGCGTGCCGAGGGCGGCGGTCTGCTGCGCGACGTGGGCGTGGGAATCGCACAAGGGCCCACCAGTGTCAGCACGACGGGCGTTAACCTGAATGCGAGCGGCGGCGCCACTTCCGCCGCCTCGACAAGTTCGAGCTTAAGCGGCGGCGTTCTGACGCAGGTCGGCCCCGCAATCCCGTCACTGGACCCCAATCTGAACTTCTACGCGAATTTCGGCCACTTCACCAGCCCGCAGAGCAATACGTTTATCACCGGCACCACCGCACTTACTCTCGATCAGCGGCAGTATCGTGTGCAATACGGTCAGAACACGGATTTCGGCATGGCCGCCCAGCTCACCTACGGCAGCACGCACAATCATTTCAACAGCCGGGCCTACGACATCAATCCCTACAACTCCGGCTTTCTCGATCTTTACGTGACGCAGAACCTGATGCAGGGTTTTGGCCGCGCCGTGCTTGGCAGAAACATCCGCGTTGCCAAGAACAATGAAAAGGCGTCGATGCTGCAATTCAAGCAGCAGGTCATCACGACTGTGTCGTCCGTGCTGAATCTCTATTGGGACCTCGTAAGCTTTAACCAGGACGTGAAAGCTCGTAAGGACGAGCTGGCGACGGCACAGGCGTTGTTCGAAGACAACAAAAAGCAGGTGCAGATCGGTACTCTCGCTCCTATTGAAGTGACTCGGGCCGAGTCGCAGGTTTATACCAGCCAGCAGGATTTGCTGATTTCTCAGACCAACCTGCTGCAGCAGGAAACTGTGCTCAAAAACGCGTTAAGCAGAAATGGCGTCGCCAGTCCGCTCCTGGCCGAGGTGCATGTCATTCCGCTCGATACCATTCAAATTCCCGAAAAGGACGAAATAAAGCCCATCAACGATCTGGTTTCAGAAGCGCTCACGAACCGCACGGAGATTTTACAGGGCCATATCAACATCGACAGCACCAAAATCAACCTGACTGCGGTGAAGAACGAATTGAAGCCGACGTTACAGGCGTTCTTCGATTTGACCAATAACGGTCTATCGGGTGACGCGGTCTTGGGACAAGGAACGGATCCGTTTATCGTGGGCGGTTACGGCAACATGCTCGCGCAGATTTTCCGCCGCAATTATCCAAGTTATTCCGCCGGCCTCTCGCTTAACATTCCGCTGCGCAACCGCGCGGCGCAATCCGACTACGCCACCACCGCTTTGCAGCTCCGGCAACAGGAGCTACAGCTTCAGAAAGCCATAAACCAGATTCGCGTCGATGTGCAGAATGCCGTTATTGGCCTGCGTCAGGCTCGAGTGCGCTACGACTCCGCGGTCAAGGCGCGCATACTCCAGCAGCAGACTCTGGACGCCGATAAAAAGAAGTACACGTTAGGAGCTGCCACGGTGTTCACCGTGGTAACGGACCAGCAAAACCTCGCAGCCGCGGAAAGTACCGAGACGCAGGCGCTCGCCAACTACAGTCATGCCCGGATCGCCTTTGACCAGGGGCTCGGCACGACGCTGGACGTGAACCATATCTCGGTTGAGGAAGCACTCAACGGACATGTTGCCCGTAAATCGGTGTTGCCGGCAAAATTGCCCGGTCCGGCAGAAACGAGCCAGCAGCAATGAAGCGATTCCAGAAAATCATCGCAGTCACCTGCTGCGCCGGCACGCTGTGGGCTCAGCAACAGGCCATTACGCCGCAAAAGCCGACCGGCTTCATTATGATTCGGCCCTATAAGGCCGCCTCTATTCCGCCGGTTCGCCTCGGCAATTCCACAAGGCTGCAAAGCCTGGTGCGCGCCGGAAAACTCTATCTCACAGCACAAGATGCGATCGCTTTAGCGCTGGAAAACAACATCGACCTCGAGCTGGATCGTTACAATCCGATCATCGACCAGTGGAATCTCGAGCGCGCCGAAGCGGGCGGTGCGCTGCCCGGCGTTCCGAGCGGTCAAACGCAGTCGACACAGGTAGCAAGCGGCCAGGGCGCAGCGGGAAGCCAAGCCGCCGCCGGTGTTTCGGGCGGCGGCGGTGGAAACGGCGGAACAAATGCCGTCGGCGCTACCATCTCGCAGATCGGTTCCGTGACACCGGTGCTCGATCCTGTCATCCAGAGCGTCAATGCGTTCAGCCATATCTCCACGCCTAGCGCGAACACCAGGCAGATCGGGGTCGTGAACTGGATTCAGAGCAAGCGCAACTACACAGACAGCATCAGTCAGGGCCTCATCAGCGGCGGCGAGATTTCTCTCTCGTTCAGCAATTCCTACCTGGATGAAAACGTTCCTTCGGACTTTCTGAACCCGACGAACGGTACGACGCTCGAACTGCAGCTTCAACACAACCTTCTGCGGGGCTTTGGCGTCGCCTTGAACGCGCGCAACATCAACGTGCAAAAACGGAATTTGCAGATTGACGATACGACTTTCGCCACCGAAGTCATGGGCGCGGTAGCAAATGTTCTGAATCTCTACTATGGGCTTGCCGCCGATTACGAAGATGTGCGCGCCAAACAGAGCGCGTTCGAAGTGGCACAGCGCTTTTTCGAGAACAACAAGAAGCAGGTGCAGGTCGGAACCATGGCGCCCATCGATGTCACGACGGCTGAAGCCCAGGTAGCTTCCAGCCAGCAGGATCTGGTGGTTTCCCAGACGACGCTCGCGCAGCAGGAAGTGCAGTTGAAAAACGTGTTAAGCCGCAACGGGCTGGCCGATCCCTTACTTGCGGAAGTACAGATCGTGCCTATCGACCGGATCGTCGTTCCCGAGAAGGATAGTCTGCCGCCCATGAAGCAACTGGTGGCCACTGCCCTCGCTAATCGGCCGGATCTGCAAGGTCAAAGGCTGAATCTCGAAAATCTGAAAACATCCGCTCTCAACACCGAAAATGGCGTACTGCCGCGCGCGGTTGGTTTAGCAAGCACGACGCAGCAAGGCCTCGCGGGAGCACCAAGGATTGTCCCGATCGAAGGCGCTTCCGGAATCATTGGGGGCGACGCTATTCCTCCCGGGATTATTAGATGCCCGCCCGGAATCGGCCAGCCCGGGCAGTTTTGCATCATACCCGACAAATATTTTGTCGGGGGTGTTGGCAACGCACTCGGACAGATGATCCGGCGCAACTTCCCCTCAGAGAGCGGCGGCGGATTCTTTTCCGCGGACATGCCCAACCGCCAGGCGCAAGCCGATTACGCCATTGACCAGCTTTCCATGCGCCAATCGGAACTCGGCATGCGAAAAGATCTCAACCAGGTCGCAGTCGATGTCTCCAACCAGATGATCGGGTTGCAGCAGGCGCGGGCGCGCTACCAGGCCGCCGTTCACAATCGCACGCTGCAGCAGCAGTTGCTCGATGCCGAACAGAAAAAATTCTCGCTCGGCGCCTCGACCACGTTCCTTGTCGTCCAGCAGCAGCGGGATCTGGCTACGGCGCAGTCCGCCGAAGTGGCCGCGCTGGTCGCATACAGCAATGCCCGCGTCGCCCTGGATCAAACGCTCGGAACCACGCTCGATGTGAACCATGTTTCAATCGACGAGGCCAGGACCGGCCAGGTGGCGCGCCGCTCGACTCTCCCGGAAAAATTACCCGAACAGCCCTGACGGCCTAGAAAATTTTCACGGAACGGTAAAAGACGCGCGCCTCGTTAGCGGCGCACGCCTGGATAACTTATTGAAAATTGGATCTGGCGCGATTTGGCCCTAGGAATGCTCCGATACGCTGCGTCTTAACAGCAATTTGAAGCTCAGGGAACGCATGGCCGATCCACTTTCAAACTCCACAGCAGTTAGCCCAGCCAAATAGAAAACTTCTTACTACACCCAACCCAAAATCCCACCCGGCCAAGTTCCCTGAGCGTTCTTCTTATCTCGGGTTGCCACTATCTGCTGTCGAAAAAAGTCGCCTAAGTTATTCGTAACGGAGCGTGCTGATCGGATCGGTCTGCGCGGCACGATAAGCCGGCATAGTCGTCGCCAGCACGACAACGAACAAAAGCAAACCGGTAACGGAGGCAAGCGTAAGCGTATCGGTCGGCGGTATTTCAAACAGTAGCGTGCGCATGAGACGCGTTAGTGCAAGCGCTCCGGCTAACCCCAGCGCCGCACCCGCTATTGCCAGAAGCAGACCTTCGCGCAACACCGTAAAGCCAACCTCGCTGACTTGTGCCCCCAGAGCCATACGGATGCCGATCTCACGCGCCCGCTGCGCGACCGAGTAGGAAACGACACCGTAGACACCCACAATCGCCAGCAGCCCGGCAAGGCCGCCAAATACCAGCAGCAGCACCAGTTGCATCCGCGGCTGGGCTACGGAATCCGAAAAAACCTGCGCGAGCGTTCCGATATGGGTCAGCGCCTGGTCCGGATCGACGCGATGAATTGCTCTTTCCACCGCGCCCAACGTTCCTTCCGGATCGCCGGCTGTACGCACGACAATTTCCGCGAAATACATGGGCGCCTGCAGATTATCGATGAAAATCGTCGGCTTCGGAGCTGTGCCAAGCTCTGTCTGGCGTGCATCCGCGACCACTCCGACAATTTCGACGGGATTCTGCACGGTCCAGCAGACATTCAGCTTCTGACCGACCGGATTGCGGTCGGAAAGGAATTTCTTGACGAATTGCCGGTTCACCATAACGACATTTGGTTTGCCGAACGAATCGCGCGTGTCGAACATGCGGCCTGCGAGCAACGGAATCTTCAACGCTTCAAAATAGCCTGGACTCACGACCAGGAACTGCGAATCCCGCGCTTTGCTCGGTACCGGAGGCGGTTCATCGGAGCGAGAAAAACAAGAGCCCGAAATGCTATTCATCAGCGGTAGAAAGTGCACGGAGCCGGCTTCCTGGACGCCGGGAACACTGCGAATTTCGCGCAGCAGGTTTGCAAAATACCCAGCGCGTTTCTGATCGTTCTGATAGCGCGCAGGTGAAGTGAACAGGGTAAACGTAAGCACACGCTCGATGGAAAAGCCGGGATCGACAGAGATTAGCTTTTGAAAACTGCGCAGCATCAGTCCCGCTCCCGCCAGGAGCACCAGCGCGAGCGCAATCTCCAGAACGACCAGCGCCCTGCGAAACGAACTTCTGGCGGTGAGCCGGGCAGAAGCCGAACTGAGCGTTTGCTGCGGCCGGATTTGCGAAACCTGCAGCGAGGGTATCAAGCCGAACAAGAGCGCGCTCGCAATCGAGAGCGCGGCCGCAAATAGAAAGACGCGCGCATCCATCGCCACTACGTCGAGCCGTGGCAGATGACTCTGATCCGGTATGAGCGCCAGCAGCCCTTTTACGCCCCCATAGGCAATCGCTAAACCGATCAGGCAGGCGGCGCCGGCCAGAATGAATGTTTCCGAGAGAAGCTGCTGCAAAAGCCTTCGGCGTCCTGCTCCAAGCGCCGCCCGCACCGCCATTTCCTGACGGCGCCCAGCTGCGCGCATAAGCAGCAGGTTAGCCACGTTCGCACAAGCGATCATCAGAACCAGCGCAACGGCCGCCAATAGAACGAGCAAGGGCAGGCGCACCTTGGCGGTGGCATCGGCAAGCATCGGAACCGCTTCCGCTGTCCACCCTGCGTCAAAATCGGGCCGTTCCGCAGCCAACTGGTGTGCAACCCGCTGTAGGTCCTGCTGTGCCTGCTCCAGGGGGATACCGTCCTTCAGGCGCGCGATGGCTTGCAAATATCTGCCGCGTCCCGCTCCTTCCGAACGCACGAGCGTCATCGGATTCCAGATCTCTGCCCGGTATTTGGGCATCGTGAAGCCGCGCGGCATCACGCCCACCACAATGCTCGGCTCGCCGTTGACCATGAGCTTGCGACCGATCACGCCGGTATCGCCGCCAAAGCGGGATCGCCAAAGTCCAAAACTCAGGATCGTGACACGATCTTTCCCCGGCGTTCCTTCTTCCGGCAGAAATGCGCGTCCTATCACCGGGCGGACGCCAAGGATTGAGAAATAGTTCGGCGAAACCTGCATGCCTCTTAAAGCGACCGGTTCGCCGGCGCCGGTGACATTGGTAATGATGGGCAAAACGGCTGCCATGCCTGCGAAGCTGTGCGCGCGGTCGCGCCAGTCGAGGAAATTCAGGGGATTGATGACGTTATCGGAATAACCCTTTGAAGGCTTGGCTTCCCACAACTGCACGAGCCGGTGCGGCTGCGGAAACGGCAACGGACGCAGCAGCACAGCGTTAACGACGGTAAAGATCGCCGTATTTGCGCCGATTCCGAGCGCCAGCGACAACACGGCGGTTAACGTAAATCCGGGGCTGCGGCGCAGTGTACGCAACGAGTATCGAAGATCACGGATGAATTGCTCGAACCGGGTCCATCCCCAACTTTCGCGCACTTGCTCTTTAACTACGCCGGCGTTGCCGAGGGCGCGACGGGCGGCATAGGCGGCCTCTTCATCTGGTAAGCCCTGCTCTTCCGCTTCTGCTTCCAAGTGTGTGCGTAACTCGCGTTCCAGATCGGCTTCGCGCTCTTTCCTTCTCCGCCGCCAGCGCATATTATTCTTCCTCGATGGGCCACATCACACGAGCAATGGCGCTCGTCATTTGCTTCCATTTGGATTCTTCGCGCGTAAGCTGTTTGCGTCCCGCGGACGTCAAGCGGTAATACTTGTATTCGCGCTTCAAATCCCTGCTTGCAAGCTCCCACTTCGCGGCGATCCACTTTTTCCTCTCCAGCCGGTGCAGCGCCGGATAAAGCGAACCGTGCTCCACTTGCAGGAGATCGTCGGTAGTTCGTTGAATATGCTTTGCGATTTGATGCCCGTGCGCCGGACCCAGAATCAGCGTGCGCAAAATTAACATATCGAGAGTGCCTTGCAGCAGCTCAATTCGGTCGGTTCCCATCTCAGAAGATATTCTACCCAGAGTTCGACCGCACTGGGTAGGATGTCACCCATGCGCCGCCGGACGGAAGAATCGTGCGGCCGGCGGGCGAAGCAGAAAGTACAAGAAAAGCGCAAGCAATGCCAGATGCATCGCAAACTCTGGCAGGGAATGAAGGGCGCCCAGCACGGCGTGAAATGCCATCCATGCCAGCGCAAGCCAGCGAGCCCAGTCACAGCCGAGAAGCATGAACACGCCGGCTATAATCGCAACCAGTCGGACCAGCGAGACGACGCCTATATCAAGAGAGAGGAGCGATTGCGTTTTCAGGTCGGTCAGATGATAGGCAAGCCCGGCTGCACCCGCCGCAATGTATACACCACTGATGATCGTCACCGAGAGCGGACGTTTCTTCACGAGCGTTCCGCCAAGCATACCAGGATTACTAGTGGGTCGGCGCCAGTTATCGGTGCATGCAGAATCTCTGGGCGATTGCCGCCCGGCTCTTCGCACGTGCACGGCTGTTTACGGTTATCGTACTCGCGCCTGTGCACGGACTATCCGCGTTGGGATGGGCGAATCTTCGGTGAGTTCACGGGCGAGCGAGTCGGGCATGATCGAGCGCAACAGGATCGAACGGCCACGATTCTGGTTAAAGGTGAGGTTGCAACCGGCGAAGGGCGGCTGGCATGGAAGGTTTCGGGCATGAAGGAGATTCTCCAGCCCGCTTCGATTTGTGACGCCAGGGCGCTGTGAATTTTCGCAGCCGCGCTACTTATCTTCGTTATCTTCCGGAAACACCGCGTAGCCGGCGGGCGGCGGATAGAGTGCTTTCAAAAGGTTCAGCCGTTTGCGCAAATACCGGCTCGGCAGTTGACGCGGTCCGGTCTCGACATCGATATCGCAGCAGATGCCATGCAGATATAGCGTAAGGGTGTCGATGAACGATTGATGCACATAATCGGAGAACAGCGGGCTCTCGCGCTTCAGGTTAGCCTGCCGCCGCAACAATGCCTGCTTGGCCTGCCAGCTTTCGTCGTCGACTTCACCATGCACACTCGTCGTTAACTCTTCGCGAATCAGCGTGCGATAACCGGTTGCCGCCTGTTCCGACCAGTTATCCGCGACCAGCGCAGCCAGCCTTCGATATAGGCGGTAGTGATACTCGGCGACGTCCTGCTCTTTGAGCGCAAAGACCAGCACGGTTTCATTTTCAAAGCTGACTTGTGACGCCCATGACTGTTGACCTTCGGCAGGCCGCTCGGCAACGACAAATTCGACGCCCTTATCAACGGTTTTCCGCTTGCGGTTGCTTTTCAGAGTGCGCGCGCTCGAGCGCTCCAGATAAGGCACAAGCAGAATGGAAATCCGCGGGAGCATTGAAGCAAGAGTTGCCGGAAGGGCTGCCACCGGTTCCTCCAGGTACTCCTTGACTACCTCTTCGCTCATCGGCACCGACGCACAGAAATAGCTGAACGTGTTGCTCAGGGGAATGACTTCGCCCCGGAAGCGTTCCGCAAATTGACCGACGCTCACTCGCGCCAGGCTGGTCTGTAGCTGAGCGGCGGGAGTGGACTCACGTTGGCTGGGCATCGCAGTTTCGACTCGATTCTAGCAGAGCGATTCCCGGCAAAACTGCACACCCGGCTTTGTACACGGCTGCTAAGATTGAGAAAACACGAGTGCAGTTTCTGGTCTCGGCGGGCGAAGCCTCGAGCGATTTATATGCCGCAGGTGTCGTGGAGCATCTGGCGGCGGCCTTCCCTGATGTCTCGTTTTACGGGTGCGCAGGACCGAAGCTGCAGGCCGCCGGTGTCGAACCGATAATCGATGCCCACGAGCTGGCCGTGGTTGGCCTGGCGGAAGTGGTTCATCACCTGCCTCGCATCTATTCGCGCTACCGCGCCCTGGTCCACTATGTCGAGCGCAACCGGCCGGTTGCCGCCCTGCTCACCGACAGTCCCGATTTTCATCTGCGCCTGGCGCGGCATTTGAAGCGATTGAACGTTCCGGTTTTCTACCTGGTGGCTCCGCAGGTCTGGGCATGGCGCGAAGGCCGCGTCCGCCATATACGCAAGCTGGTCGATAAGCTCTTCTGCCTCTTTCCTTTTGAGGAGCCGTGGTTCCGGGAACGTGGCGTCAATGCGACATATATAGGTCATCCGCTGGCGACGCTCGCGCGGCCGAAGTTGACGCGCGACCAGTTTCTGACGAAGCACAGTCTCCCCCAGGATCGGACAATTGTCGTTCTGCTTCCGGGCAGCCGGCCGGGTGAGGCGCGGCGTCATCTGCCGGTGCTTCTCGAAGCCGCTGCCCGGCTTGCGGGGGATTTCGACCCGGTTTTTGTGCTCGCTACCCCGGAAGGTTTCCGGCTACATTCCGCCCTGGCAACTTTTCGGGAACCTCTGGCCGCGCTATCCATCAAAGTAGTTGAAAACGAGGCCTGGGATTGTATCGGGCATGCCGATCTTGCTCTAGCCGCAAGCGGAACCGTAACCGTAGAGGCGGCCGTGCTCGGCACTCCGATGGTGACCTTCTACAAAGTGAACCCGCTGAGCTGGCATGCCGGACGCCGCCTGGTCAAAGTTCCCTATCTTTCCATGGTGAACCTGGTGGCTGGCCGTAAGATCGTGCCCGAGCTGATACAGCATGAGATGACGGCTGAAAACATAGCGCGCGAAGCGGCCCGGCTGCTTAGAGATCCGGGCGAAACCGGGCAAATGCGCCAGGATCTGGCGGAGGTCCGGACGAAATTAACTGCGGATATCGATCCTTTGAAGCAGGCAGCGGAAATGATTCTGGAGGCCGTTCCGCTCGAACGGGAGACAATAAAGAGAAGATGAAACGCTGTTGGAAATGGCCGGTGCTGGTTACGGCACTGGCCGCCGTGGGCTCGCTCGTAACCCCGGCGCGGGCGCAGGAAAAGCCTTCCGGCGGCCTCGATGTGCAGAAATATACGATCGATGCAGAAATCAATCCTCGCACGCAATCGCTGGTAGCGACCGCCAAAATCGATTTCACGCCGCTCGACAATATCAGCGACGCTAGTTTTGAGCTGAACAACGCGCTCACCGTTTCCAAAGCGGTCGATAGTACAGGCAGGCCGCTCGCCACGTCGCGCGATACGCAAAGTTTTACCGTCCATGTGAATTTCCCGAAGCCGCTGACCAAAGGCCAACCCTGCGAGATCGCGCTCAGCTATGACGGTAAGGTGACTGGCAGCGAGGATTCGCCCGTTTCCGGTATCAAGTTCGCGGCAGTGCATCCCGATTTCGGTTATCTTCTCTATCCGGCTCGCTGGTTTCCTGTGAGCGGGTACACGACGGACCGTTTTACGGCAGACCTGCACATTGCAACGCCTGCGGATTATCGCGTGATCGCGAGCGGCGATATGAAAACCGATACCGCGAAAAATGGCGGTACGCTGTTCTCGTTTTATTATGAGAAGCCGAGTTTCCCGGGCAGCATCGCCATCGTAAAAGGGGACGGCACGCGCGTGTCCTCGCAAGGCATCACGAGCCAGATCTATTTCCGCGGCGACCAGGCGGCGAGTGCCCAGGCATATGGCGAGGAGACCGGCAAGATCATGACGTTCTTCACGTCTGAATACGGTCTCGCCCCGCAGGCGAACTTAACACTGGTCGAGACGGAAAGCGGCGCCGTGAATGGCTATTCCGCACCCGGCATCATTTTCCTGGCGCCGAATTCGATCGCAAAACAGCCGAACACGCGTGTGCTCGCCAACCAGCTTTCGCGGCAGTGGTGGGGTGTGCTCGTGTCTCCTGCGAACCGGAATCATCTATGGATTGATAATGGCCCGGCACGCTATTCGGAACTGCTGTACCTCGAACACACGGGTGGCGCGGGTGCGGCCGAGGCCGATCTGAAGAACACCTATGTGGAAGCGTTGACGGTTAAAGATCCGCCCGTGCTGCAGGCCTCACGGCTGGACGATTACTCGCCGGAATACTGGGCGCTCACGGCGGCTAAAGGCGCGGCGGTACTGAACATGCTGCGCAACGTTGTGGGCGATGCCAATTTCAAAAAAGGCCTGCACGCGTTCGTCGACAAGTACAGCTGGCAAGCGGTGACAAGCGAGGACTTTCGCAAGACGATGGAGCAGGTATCCGGGCAGGATCTCCGATACTTCTTTATTCAATGGCTCGAATCGAGCGGTTCGCCGGAATTCAAGCTCGAATATACGGTGTTCCGCACGCAGAAGGGTTTTCGCGTCGTCGGCAAAGTCAATCAGGACCTGGACACGTTCCGCATGCCGGTCGACCTGAGGATCGAGACGGAAGGCAATCCGGAGGATAAGGTCGTCGAGGTAACCGGCACGTCTTCCGAGTTCAGCGTTGACACCTTCGGCAAACCGCGCAAGCTGACGCTCGATCCGAATCACGTGCTGCTGCGGATCGATCCGAGCATTCAGGTCGGGGTCGCAATCCGACGGGGCGAACAGTTCGTTGCGATCAACGATTTTGCCAATGCGCTTCGCGAGTACCAGAAGGCGCTCGAAGTGAACCGGAACAGCTCGCTGGCGCATTACCGTATCGGCGAGCTCTTTTTTAAGCAGAACAATTTCCAGTCGGCGGCCAATGAGTTTCGTGCAGCCATTAACGGCGATCTCGATCCGAAATGGACAGAAGTGTGGTCGCACGTTAGTCTCGGAAAGATTTTTGATGTCACCGGCCAGCGCGACCGCGCCGTGAACGAATACAAGCTGGCCATTCGCACCCACGACAACACCGGCGGAGCGCAGGAAGAAGCGGGCCGGTATTCCACGCATCCTTACGAGCAGAAAAATTCCGAAACCTAAGGTCGCAAACGGCGGCCTAGAGGGTAAATCCTAGGCGCTGTCCGGCCATTGGCTGAATGAAAAAGAGAGCCTCCCACCGTGTCTTGTCCACTAATGTGATGTGGCTGGTATTGTCAACCTCAACCTATGTAGTTCCGGTGTTACTCTGAAGGTGCGCAGGGAAAGAGGAGCTTTTGGACGATAAATTAAAGGAGTTGATGCAGGAGTTAGGCAATGCGATCAACGAATCCCTTTCCGATTCAGACCGCATAGCGGGCGCGATTGGCGAGATCAAACGCGCCGGATACGATGTCTTTCTAGTTCTTGAAGCAACCATCGGGTTCAATAAAAGAGAAGACGAAGAAAATCATCTCGACGACGAAGCAGACGCTTCCAAGCCTCCGGTCCACTTTGAATCGACCGGGAAAATTCGCCTGACGTCTCAGGATCAGAAATTTTTGCGGGCTCTCAAAATTTCGGTAGAGGAAGACGGCAAGTAGCCCGTCTGACCTTTAACTCGTCAGTTCCCGATACACCGCATAGGTTTTCCGCACTGCGTCGCCCCACGTGAACGAAGCTGCGCGTGATCTGCCCGCGACAGCCAGTTCTTCACGCTGATGCGGATGCTGAGCGAGCTGGTTGAGCGCGCCTGCAATCTCATCCACGCAGTATGGATCGATCAGCAAGGCTGCGCCGCCTGCAACTTCACCGAGTGCAGAGCGGTTTGACGTAATTACCGGCACGCCCCGGGCCATTGCTTCGAGAACAGGAATTCCGAAGCCCTCATCGAGCGATGGAAACGCAAAAATCGAGGCGCGCGCGAACAGGTCATTCAGCCGCTCGCGCGATACGTAACCGGTAACTTCGATGCGCTCGCGCGCAGCACTTCGTGCTACAAAATCCAGAATTTCGTCCGCTTTGTATCCGTCCGGCGCACCGGCCAGCACCAGACGCCAGGGCTCGGGCATCGTTTCGACGGCCTGGACTAACCGCATCACATTTTTACGAATCTGCAAAGCGCCGACGAAGAGGACAATCGGTTCCCGTGACCTGGAACTCTCTGCGTTCGGCGGATCGACGCCGTGCGGAATAACGCGTATACGATTTCTTTCAATATTGAGCAATGAGCTGATCTGGGCTGCGGTGAATTCGGAGACGGCGATGATCAAATCCGAGCGTGCCGCCGCCTCTCGCGCCTGTTTGCTGAAACGCTGCCGGAACTCGGGCGATGAGTATTCGCCTGTCATAACGAAGAGATCGTGAAATGTCGAAATCATGCGCGCGGAGTAGCGAACGTCGAGCCGCTGGTTCAGCGCGTGGAAGATATCGGCCCGCACACCCAGTCCGAGCGGAAGTAAAACGCACCGATTTACATTTGGAAACGCGGGCTTGCCGGAAAGGCGGAACTGCTTCGGACGGTAGTAATGAGCGAATCGATCATCCGGATACGCCCGAGCCAGGCCATCAAGCACGTGTCGTGAGTACACAGCGATCCCGGATGGCTGCGCGCCTACGCTGTAGGTAGCATCGAGCGCGATCCGCACGCTCCTAATTTAGCCGACGCGCGACATTTCGGGCTGGAGCCCGTATTCTTTCAGCTTGCGGTACAGAGTGGTGCGGCCGATGCCGAGCATAACTGCGGCTACAGTCCGATCGCCCTTGGTATAGTCGAGCGCTGCCAGTATGGCCTTCTTTTCCACTTCGGCCAGCGGCAGAATTGGCGCCGGCCCGCCAAAGCTGGTGATATGCGAGTGCAGATTCGAAAGAGACTCCGCGGTGGACGGATGGCTTCGTTCGGCATGCCAGTTCACGACACTGCTTGGAAGATCGGCTGCGCTTAGCCAGGGACCGCTGTTCATCGCGACCATCTGCTGAACGGTATGCTCGAGCTCGCGCACATTGCCGGGCCAGTCATACTCCTGCATCGCGCGCAGCGTCTCGTCAGCAAGCTGGTGACCGTTGCCATAGCGCCGCAAAAAGTGACTTACTAGCGCGGGAATGTCCTCGCGGCGTTCGCGCAGCGGCGCAAGACGAATGCGCATCACGTTCAAGCGATAGAAGAGATCCTGCCGGAAACGCCCCGCCTTCACCTCGGCTGCTAAATCGCGGTTGGTAGCCGCGATCACGCGAAAATCGGAGCTGCGCTGCGCGACGGCACCGATGGCACGAAACTCTTTCTGCTGCAAGACGCGCAGCAGCTTCATCTGCATCTCCAACGGCAGTTCACCGATCTCATCAAAGAACGCCGTGCCGCCGTTAGCCGCATCCAGTAGCCCGAGTTTCTGATTGTGCGCCCCGGTAAACGCGCCTTTGGCATAGCCGAACAGCTCGCTTTCCATCAGCGGACCGACCAGGGCGGAGCAATCCACGACGACGAACTGCCCGTTCGCTTCCATGCTATGAACAGCGCGCGCGACGACTTCTTTTCCCGTTCCGGTTTCACCAAGAATGAGAACGGGAAACCTGGATTTCGCCACGCGCCCGACAAGCTTCTGCACCTGCCGCATGGCCGGCGAATTGCCGATCAGCGTCGAAAGCGGCGAAACGTCAAAGGCAATTTCAGGCAACACGGTTCTCGGTGAACGGACGGACTATGAGCGCTCTGCATCCGCGCACACAACGTAGTGCCGCACTCAAAAGGAAACTCTCAGGCGGGCGGAGAACAGGCGAAGACGCATGTGCCGCTGTATGATGTGTTTCGCCGCGTCTCAGTGTGAGCCCGCCGCGCCGGCCGACGCCAGCTCTGTCTGGTCCAGGCGGACGACGAATACGTTCTTCGTTTCCGCACCGAGCACGATCGCAAGCTGCTGCGCTGCTTCCATAGTCGGTTCCTTACCGACCAGCACCCGCCACAGGGGTACCGCGCCCTGCTTCAATGCGAGTTGCGCATTACCGAACCGTCCGGCGTATCTTTGCCGCAGACGTTCCGCGCTCTCACGGCTCTGGAAAGCTCCGGTCTGCACAGCGTAAAAATCGTTGGCGGGAACATCGCGCGGCGCGGAGATCACCTCCAGCCGTACTTCGCCTATGCCTGGGCCGAGCAAACCGATCTGGCGCGCGGCAGCTTTCGAAAGATCGAGGATACGGCCTTTTACAAATGGACCGCGATCAATGACACGCACGTTGACCGATTCGTTGTTTGCCAGATTCGTCACCTTCAGCCAGGTATTGAACGGGAGCAGACGATGCGCAGCAACGAGTGTTTCCATATCGTAGATCTCGCCGTCGGCTGCAGCGCGGCCGTGATACGGCACTCCATACCAGCTTGCGATTCCTTGCTCGGCATATCCGGCGGGCACGGCGGGATTCGCGTTGGTGTGCTTGTGGGGCGCGGGTGTCGGCGGCTGACCGGCGCGCGCGATGCTCTTGTGTCCGTGCTTGCGCGCGCAGCCGGTCGTGCCCGCGCCCAGCGCGACACAGACCGCTGCCATCAGAATGATTCGTCGGTTCACGCCGGCTTCTCGCATCATCATGGCACCGATTGAATCGACGCGCCAGTGTTTAGTCAGGTTCACGCGAGCCTTTGAAAATGGCTAAAACAAATTCATCTCGCCACGTTTGGGTGGAAAAATTTGCCGGGTTCCACCCTTGGATCCACCCTTTGATGATTTTTTGCTTGACATCTCTTGCGAACAATCTTATATATGAATCACGCTGCGATCTGTATGGATCGCACAATTTAACGTTTAGGGAGAATCTTCTCGATGAAGAACGCAACTAAGAAAGCTGCCAAGAAGGCCACCAAAAAGGCCCCGGCAAAAAAGAAGAAGTAAATAACGCCCGCGCTAGCGGGTTTCAAAACAGATCGCCTCCGGGTTTCGGCCCGGAGGCGTTTTTGTTTCTGGAGAAGAAAGGCGCGGGACGCAAGGCCGTACTGTTCGGGAACAATGTCTATGGCAGCGTATAGCGTAAATTCATCCAGTACATATTGGTATGCGTTGCCTTCGGCGCACCCGTCGCCACGTACCACGGATTCCTCGTCAGGTACGAGTACTGCGTGATCAGCGATAACCCGCCATAGGCCGGGTTCCTCCAAATGGTGTGAACGATTCCGAGTGTCCCCTCCTGAATGTTGCGGTTGTGGCTGTTCGGCGCGCCTTGATAGCCATATCCGACATACGTGGGTTGGGCGGCGGTCGTGTCGAGCACCTGGTCGCGATCGATGTGAATACCGCCATAGTACGCGTAAAGAAGAGTGTTCTTCGAAAGGTTGGCTTCGAATCCGTCGACAGTCGCGTAAGAGTGAAGTGGAGCAATGCTGCCGTCGGCCCGAATGACTACATCAGGGGCTTGCGCGAAGATGTAGCGGCCGTTGCCCGAGCCGAAGAAGGTGTTGGCGATCAAATGGAAGTTTTTTGCTACTTCCAGGTTGACATTCACTTCGCCGGAAGCTGCCGTGGCCGTGTAGGTGTTGTATTTCACCGGCGTGCCAAATCCGGCGGCATATTTGAAGCTGCGAACCAGCGCGCCCGCTTCGACGTGCATCAGTTTGTCCCCTACGTGCCCGTCGTAAGCGCCTTTGAAGATGATGTCGGGATGCAGACTCGGCGCGCTATAGTTTGTGCTGCCGTTATTGAATTGGCCGTTAACGGTAGCAGAACCGACCGCGGATGCAAATGCTGCCGGCGGAGTAATCGTTCCCGAGCCGTTCGCGCCTCCAATGTACTGTTCCGGATTTTCAAACGACACGCCGAACGCGAGACTCTCATTCGGATGCGCGATGAAGCGGAACTGGGTCTGTCGCGCCCAGACGAGACCAGCCTGATAGTTGGTGTCCATGTCCTGTGTGAAAAAGATGTCGCTCGGCAGGGGCGAGAGGCCCTTGCGGTTCGGAGTCATCATGCTCCAGTCCTGCCCGCCGAGAAATTCAAACCCGTGCTTTTGAACATCGAGGAAGACATTCCGCATCCGGAACGTATCGGCGTTGCTTGTCACAAAGATGTTCGGAGGTTGATTGCCGAGGAAATCCGCTTCGAAGTAGCCGAGCACTTTCGCGCCCAGTACCTCCGAATCGACGCGAAAACCGATGCGGGAGTTCTGGGTTGTGAAATTCGTCTCCGAAAGATGGTTCGTCGCGGACGTGTTGTAGGGAATCCCGCCGAAATTTGTGCCGATCCCAGTGCCAACCGCGGTCGAGCGCCCAAAAAACGTTGCATCGACAAATCCGAACGGCGTGAACGTGGTGTCGCCGATCTTTATGGAAAGCGGTGACGTACTATGAGCGACGTTGTGCTGCCCTCCGCTCGGCCCGGCAACCGAAATCGGTTTCGCCGGCTGTGCATAAGCCGCTGCGGGACTCGCGCCTGGGCGGGATTCCGGCTGAGCGGCCGCTGCCAGCGATCTGTCCAGGATTTTCTCCTGTTGGGCTATTGCCTGTTCGAGCTTTTTTATCTGCTCTCGTTGTTGTGCAATCTGTTCGCGAAGTTGTTTGAGATCCTCGGTTGCCACCGTCTGCCCGAGCCCGAACCTGGCAGCTAGCAGGCCGATCGAGAGTGCGCCGATTATGCGTTGTTTGCTCATATTCTGCTGAAAATTCATCTCAAAGTTACCGAAGCAGTATTACAGAACTATTAAGATCCTGTAACATCGCGAAACCCGGAGCCTCGCACGGGCCGGTCTATATACGCAGGCGCAGCCGCAAGGCCGCGAATTGTCCGAATCGATACACCCGAGAGCGAATCACTCGCCGGTTTCACACTCGATCTACGGCCGATCTGGCAGGGTGTCGCCGTCTGATTCCCGCAAACTCCGCGCTCCGTCTCCTGCCGTTAAACTGGTTGTAACCAGAATGTCCGAACGGCCTTTCGTTCACCTTCACTGCCATACCGATTACTCGCTGCTCGATGGAGCCTGCGACATAAAGAAGCTGATTCAGCTTGTAAAGCGGCAGAACATGCCCGCGATTGCTATGACCGATCACGGCAACCTGTTCGGCGCGGTCGAGTTCTACAACGAAGCCTCCAAGGAAGGCGTTCATCCTGTCATCGGATGCGAGGTCTACGTTTCACAGCAAGGCCACAAAACGCGCTCCGATTCGGACCGCTACAACCATCTTGTTCTGCTTTCCGAGACGCAGGAAGGCTACAAGAACCTGATCAACCTGGTCTCGACCGGTTACCTCGACGGCTTTTACTACAAGCCGCGCATCGACAAGGATCTGCTCGCACGCCACGCCAAGGGTCTGATTGCGATGTCGGCCTGCCTGCGCGGCGATATCAACGAGACCATTCTGGCCGATCGCTATGCCGATGCGCGCCGCCTTGCGAACGAATACCGGGATCTGTTCGGTAAAGACAATTTCTTCCTCGAGCTGCAGGACCACAATCTGGAGCAGGACAAGGTCGTTCTGCCGCAGCTTTATCAACTCGCGAACGAAACCGGCATTCCGCTCGTCGCCACCAACGATTCGCACTATCTGACAAGCGACGACGTGCGCGCGCACGAGATTCTGCTCTGCATCCAGACCGGCAAAACGATGTCCGACCCGAACCGGATGCGCTTTTCCACGCCTGACTTCTTCGTAAAATCGCGCGCGGAGATGATGGCGCTCTTCGGCGAGGTGGAGCACGCCCTCGATCGCACCTGGGAAATCGCGCAGCGCTGCCAGGTCAAGCTCGAGAAAGTTAAAGACCCTTTCCCACGTTTCGACGTTCCCGCCGGACACGATGCCGACAGTTACTTCGCCTATGTCGCGCGGGAAGGTTTTGAAAAACGTCGTCCGCGCCTCGAAGCCCTGCGGCAGGGCGGGCGCCTGAAGCACGACCTGCCCGAATACATCGAACGGCTCGAGCGCGAGATCGGCATGATCCAGCGCATGAAGTTCTCCGGTTATTTCCTCATCGTCTGGGACTTCATCCGCTTTGCCAAGCAGCACAGCATTCCGGTCGGTCCCGGGCGTGGCTCAGCCGCCGGCAGCCTGGTCGGCTACGCCATGGAGATTACCGATATCGATCCGTTCGAATACGGCCTGCTGTTTGAGCGCTTTCTCAATCCCGAGCGCATCAGCATGCCGGATATCGATATCGACTTCTGCACGAAGGGCCGCGGCGAAGTCATTCAATACGTGACCGAGAAATACGGCCGCGAGCAGGTCGCGCAGATCATCACCTTCGGCACGCTCGCGACCAAAGCGGCGATCAAAGATGTCGGCCGTGTGCTCGACATGAGCTTCGCGGAGGTCGACCGCATCTCGAAGCTTGTTCCACGGCAGCTCAATATCAAGCTCGAGCAGGCGATGGAGGATCCGGACCTGAAGAGCCTCGCCGCGCGCGAGCCAAAAGTGAAGGACGTGCTCGAGGTAAGCAGGAAACTCGAAGGCGTCTGCCGCAACGCCGGCATGCATGCCGCGGGCGTCGTGATCTCGTCGGTGCCCTTGCGCGAGCTCGTCCCCCTGTTTGTTACGAACAAGCAGGAAATTGTGACGCAATACGACATGCTCGGGCTCGAGAAGCTCGGCTTGTTGAAGATGGATTTTCTGGGCCTCACCACGCTGACCATCATTGATGAAGCGTTGAAGCTCATTAGAAAATATTGCGGCAAAGAGATCGTTATCGAAGACCTTCCGCTCGACGACGCCGAAACTTACGAAAAAATCTTCTGCATGGGCTTTACCAGCGGCGTCTTTCAGTTTGAATCGCCCGGCATGCAGGATATTCTGCGGCGCTACCGGCCGAATCGCATCGAAGATCTCTGTGCATTGAACGCGCTGTACCGTCCCGGGCCGATTCAGGGCGGCATGATTCCCGACTTCATCGATCGCAAGCACGGCCGCAAGCCGATCGTGTACGACCTGCCGGAACTCGAGGAGGTTCTGGCCGAAACCTATGGCGTCATTCTGTACCAGGAGCAGGTCATGCAGATTGCGGCGAAGCTCGCGGGCTATTCGCTCGGAGACGCCGATATTCTGCGCCGCGCCATGGGCAAAAAGAGCGCAGAAGAGATGGCCAGGCAGCGCGAGCGGTTTTTGCAGGGTGCCGCGGAGCGCGGTTTCCCGGCCAAGAAGGCTGCCAAAATCTTCGATCTGATGGAGCAGTTTGCCGGCTACGGTTTCAACAAGTCGCATTCGGCCGCCTATGCTTATCTGGCCTACGTGACTGCGTATCTCAAAACGCACTACGCGGTCGAATTCATGTCCGCGCTGCTCACCTCCGAATCCGGCAATACCGATAAGGTGGTCAAGTACATCAACGAGTGCCGCGAAATGCAGATTCGCGTGCTTCCGCCCGATATCAACCACAGCGACTTGAACTTTACACCCGCGGGCGATGCCATCCGTTTCGGCCTCGGCGCGGTCAAGAATGTGGGCGGCGGCGCAGTCGAAGCCATCGTCAGGGCGCGCGAAGAAGGCGGCCGCTTTACCTCCATCTACAATTTCTGCGAGCGGGTCAATCCGAACGCCATTAACCGGCGCGTGGTCGAAAGCCTCATTAAGGCAGGCGCGCTCGACTCTTTGGGCGGCAACCGCGCACAACTTACCGAAGCCCTCGATCGCGCCATCGAAACCGGTTTACGCGTTCATCGCGACCGCGAGCGCGGCCAGCACGGTCTATTCGGCGGCTTCGCGGAAACCCACGCGACCGAGTACCCGCTCGCCAACCTGCCCGACTGGACAATGGAGCAGAAGCTGGCCGGCGAAAAGGAAATGCTCGGCATCTACGTCTCCGGCCATCCGCTCGATCGCTGGTCCGATAAAGTGATGGACTTGGCGACCCACTTCAGCGACAAACTCGAGGATCTGGAAAAAGGCGTCGAAGTGAAGCTCTGCGGTATCCTGACCGGAATCGTGCGGAAGACGAACCGCGAGGGAAAATATTGGGCTTCGATGAAGCTGGATGATCGCCGCGGTACAGTGGACGCCATGGTCTTTGCGACCCGCTATGAAGATCTGCTGCCCGCGCTGCAGGAAGACGCCGCCGTGTTCCTTCGCGCTTCTATTTTGCCCGAAGAAGGCGGTCCGCCGAAACTTTCTGTTCAGGAAATGGTCAAGTTGGAGGATGCCCGCGTCGATTTACCTTCGCTCATCTCGATCCGTATGTGGCTGAAAGACGAAACTTCGGCCGACAGGGTAAAGGCATTGAGTGACCTTTTTACGCGCAAGCAGGGCGCGACCGATGTTCGCCTGCGCCTCGAAAAGCCACGCGATTTTTCGATTGTCATGGATGTACCGAACACCAAGGTGCGTCCGGATCGCGAGTTTCGCGCTGAAATTGAAAAGATCTGCGGGCCGGAATGCATGGAAGTGCTGGCGAGCTGACGATGGCGGAAGACGAACTTGAATCCGCTGCCGCACTCGAAATTGCCGTCACGGGAACTGTGCCGGAAACGGGAAATCCAAGCTGGCAGCGGGTTCAATTAGCGCGCCATCCGAAACGCCCGCACTCTTTCGATTACATTCAAGAACTCATCACCGGTTTTCAAGAATTGCACGGCGACCGTTTTTTTGGTGACGACAAATCGATCATCGGCGGCATGGGCTTCTTTGAAGGCACGCCGGTGATGATCATCGGGCAGGAGAAGGGTCGCGACACCAAAGAAAAACTACTGCGCAATTTTGGGATGCCGAAGCCGGAAGGCTATCGCAAGGCGCTCCGCCTGATGCAGCTTGCCGCGAAGTTTAAGCGGCCCGTCATCACCCTGGTCGATACTGCCGGCGCTTATCCGGGCATCGATGCCGAAGAGCGCGGCCAGGCGGAAGCCATCGCCTATAATTTGCGCGAGATGTCACGGCTGGCGACGCCGATTGTCACGGTCATTATCGGGGAAGGAGGCAGCGGCGGCGCGCTCGGCGTGGCGGTTGCCAATCGCGTCTATATGCTCGAGAATGCCTGGTACAGCGTCATCTCGCCCGAAAGTTGCGCGGCCATCATTTATCGCGATTCCGGCAAAGCACCGGAAGCGGCAGCGGCGTTGCGCATGACCGCATCGGACCTGCTCGAGATGAAACTCATTGACGGCATTATTCCCGAGCCCGCGGGCGGGGCACACCTGGACCCGGAAGCGGCGATCGCCGCCGTACGCGACACACTGCGAAGAACGCTTGCTGAACTGGCCGCCATACCGCCCGACCGGTTGCTTGAGGATCGTTACGCCAAATTCCGCCAGATGGGAAATTTCTTCACCGAGGAAGCGCTCTGAAGATTGGTGTAGTAGTCGTGATCCTGGTGGCCGCGCTGATCGCGCTCATCGCCTGGTCTACTTTGCGGGGGCCGCGCTACCGGCTCACGTTATGCATGTCGTATGCCGGACGCTCCGCTTGCCGCACCGTCAGCGCCAAAACAGAAGAAGCGGCGATCCGTTCCGCTACCGAGAACGCCTGCGCCGATATTGCTTCCGGCGTAACCGATACGATGAAGTGCGAACAGGCACAGCCGCAAAGTGTGAGCTGGCTGTCGCGACCCAAATGAGTTACGGTTTTATCCCCGCTACTTTCATGCGAACGCGGTAGATACTGCTGCTCGCAACGATGTAGAGCGTCTTGTAATCTTTGTCGCCCCAGGCGAGATTGCCGGCTTTTTCCGGCATATCAATCGTGCCGATGTGCTCTCCCTTTGGCGAAAAGATCCAGATACCGCCCGGCCCGGTGCTGTAGAGATTGCCGCGCGTGTCCACCTTCATGCCATCGGGTGCGCCGTCGCGTGTATCGGCACTCGCATCGCCCAGCAGCTTGCCGTTTGCAATCGAGCCGTCGGCTTCCACCGTGTACCGCATCCAGATCTTCTTTTGCGAGTCATTTACGTAGAGCGTCTTCTCATCCGGCGAGAACGCAATCCCGTTCGGCCGCGGCAGATCGCTGACAAGCAGTTTCAATTTACCGTTATCCGGCGCAGAGCCGGGGGCGCGAGAAGCGGCATTTGCCAGACGGTACACCCCGTTCACCTTTAATTCTTTTTCGGGATCGGAATCCGACTGCGTGCGCAGACCGTATGGCGGATCTGTAAAGTACAGCGCGCCATCCGATTTGTAGACGAGATCATTCGGACTGTTCAGCTTCTTGCCGTCATAATGATCGGCAAGAACAGTAACCTGCCCGTCCGGATTCAGGCTCTCGAGTCGCCAGACATCGCGCTGGGCGTGACCCGCAACTGTGAGCCGGCCGCGCTTGTCGAGCGTCATGCCATTCGAACCGGACTCGGGTCCTCCATACGGCGCGGAACCCTTATAACCGCTCGGCTGCAAAAAGATACTGACGCCCGCGCCCGGCATCCACTTGCGAATGCTGTTGCTCGGTATTTCTGCAAACAGCAGATAGCCGGCAGATATCCAGACCGGTCCTTCTGTCCACTTGAATCCCGTCGCGAGTTTTTCCAACTGCGCGTTGGAATCGATTAAGGTATGGATCGACGGATCGAGAGTCTCCAGCTTCACCGTGCTCGATTCGGCGCCGACAAGGAGAACGAGAGCAGTAAAAAGAACAGCAAAAAACGCAGTGAGTTTCACGGAATGCATTGTATCGATTTACATTCCGTGCCACTCACTGCGCCGGAGCGATCAGTCGCTTACTTGGAGGCTTCTTTGGCTTTCTTGTTCAGGTCTTCCGCCATGTTCAGGTGTTCTTTGAGCGTTGGAAGCGTGCTCGCGGCGAACTGCCTGATATTCGGGTTCGTGCCGTTTTGCGCTTCGGCCTGGAAGTCGCTGACGTCTTCGCGATGGTCTTTCACCATGTCTTTTATGTACGCCTTGTCAAACTCCGGCCCGGAAAGCTTCGCGAGCTTATCGAGCGTCTTCTGATGCTTTGAATCGAGCGAGCTGGGCACCTCGATCTGCGTTTTGGCGGCCACTTCTTTGAGCTGATCGTTGGCCTTGCTGTGATCGTCCACCATTTTCTGACCGAACTGCTTGACTCCGTCGCTCGCGCCTTTCTCCGCAGCTAGTTTGCCGAGTTCCACTTCAGCCATTCCACCCAGCGCCGCGTCTTTCAAAAACTTCTTATCGTCGACTCGGCGCGTGGTCATCGTGTCCGGATTGTTTATACCCGGATTGCCGGACGGATTGTTCATATCGGGCGACGAGGGACGCTGTTGCGGCATCGGTTGCTGCTGAGGAGTACTCGATCCTGGCGCTTGCCCGCTGAGTGTAGCGGCGCCCACAAAGGTGAAGCACAGAACGCCAAAAAGCAAAGTGTTGGTTAGGATCTTGCGCATTTAACCTTTCCTAACTTATTGACACAGGCACCCCGGACGAACGTTTCACGGCCGTAAACGACAAAGGGACGCGAATAACTTCGCGTCCCGGAGATTCTAGTGTGAGGTGCCGCTGTTAGTTGTTGGCAATCTGAACGTTTATTGTTTTGGGCTTCGCCACTTCTTTCTTGGGCAGCGTCACTGTCAGCACACCGTTCTTATAATCGGCTTTCACTTTCTCGCCATCGACAGTGTCGGGCAGGCTAAAAGCGCGCACGAAACTACCATATGAGCGCTCGATCCGGTGGAATCCCTTTTGCCCATTCTTCTCCTGTTCGAACTTGCGCTCGCCCTTCAGCGTGAGCGTTCCGTTTTCGAGCTGGATCGCGATGTTCTTGGCATCTACTTCCGGAACATCCGCTTTCAGAACGAGTTCGTTTTCGGTTTCGTAGATGTCAACCGCTGGCGACCACGGGCGGGCAGCCGGCTCACTGAACAGACGCGACAAAGAGTCCTGGAACAAGCGCAGACCGGCGGGGAAATCTTCCTCGGTTTGAAACGGGCTGTATTTGATTACTGGCATCTTAGTTGTCTCCTCTCCATATTGGGTACATCTTCATAATAAAATCTGCTGTTGCTATTGTCAAGTAATCTTAGCCTAAAAATTTGCACGACCAAATCTGTAGCTGCAAGCGGCGTGTTTTCATCTATTTACCTGTATGGAAACTCCCCAGGAAGGTGCACAAGCACCGGAAATTTCGCTGTTAACCGATCGTGGCGAACCGTTTCGCCTCAGTTCCCTAAAAGGAAAGAACGTTGTGCTCTATTTCTATCCGAAGGCGGATACACCGGGCTGCACTAGGGAGGCATGTGATTTCAAGGCCGATTCGGAGAAGTTTTCCAAGGCGAACACGATGATTGTGGGCGTCTCGCCCGATCCCTCCGCCGCCCAGGCTAAGTTCAAGTCGAAGTTCGATTTGCCGTTTAC
>DATBGM010000192.1:0-9004 GCA_036557945.1 Bryobacteraceae bacterium
ATACGGTGTTTTCGGCGGCGCTCCCTTCGGCGCGCTGATCGGCGATTATGAATTCGGCAAACATCCGGAAGACATCGAACTGCTGGAGCGCGTTTCCAACGTGGCAGCGGCAGCGCACGCGCCGTTCATCAGCGCGGCGGCCCCGGACATGCTCAATCTGCAGAGCTGGACGAACCTGGACGCGCCGCGGGACCTGGCGAAAATCTTCGACAGCACCGAATACGCCAAGTGGAAATCGTTCCGGCAGACCGAGGATGCGCGTTACGTAGCGCTGTGTCTGCCGCGCACGTTGGGAAGGCTGCCGTACGGCAAGGATACGAAGCCGGTCGAAGGCTTCCAGTACGAAGAGGGCGTGGATGGGGCAGACCACGGCAAATACCTGTGGATGAACGCGGCGTATTCACTCGGAACGCGATTGACGAATTCGTTCTCGAAATACGGATTGTCGGTGGCGATGCGCGGCGTGGAAGCGGGCGGCCTGGTGGAAGGACTTCCGGTACACAGCTTTTATACGGATTCGGGCGACGTCGCGATGAAGTGCCCAACGGAGACGCCGATCACCGATCGCCGGGAGAAAGAGCTGGCGGACCTGGGCTTTATCCCGCTGGTGCACTCGAAAGGCAGCGACTATGCAGCATTCTTCAGTGCCCAGACGGCGCAGAAGCCGAAACTCTACGACACCGATGCGGCCAATGCCAATGCGCGTTTATCGACCCAGCTGCCGTACATCATGGCGATCTCGCGCTTTGCGCACTATCTGAAAGCGATGATGCGCGACAAGATCGGCAGCTTCATGTCGCGCGAGCAGGCGGAGGCGTATCTGAATCGCTGGATCATCAACTACGTAACTCCGGACGATTCAGCATCGCAGGAAGCCAAAGCGCGGCGTCCCTTGCGGGAAGCGCGCGTGGAAGTTACCGAAGTGGGCGGAAAGCCCGGTATTTATCGGGCTGTTGCCTTCCTTCGCCCGCACTTCCAGCTCGATGAACTTACCGTATCTCTGCGGCTGGTAGCCGAACTGCCGGCCCCCGCGAAGTAATCTCGGGCCGCTGCTCAAGAGACGGCGACTCGAAATTCAAGTTTCAGCAAAACAAATTTCCAACCAATCAAAAAAGGAGACAAAACAAATGGCAGTAAATGCGTATCTCGTTATCGATGGGATTCCCGGACCCAGCACCAGCAGGAAGGATGCCATCGACGTACTTTCGTTTAGCTTCGGAGCCTCGTTGCCAGCGATATTCGGCTATGACTCGTCGGGTAAAGAGTCGAAGGCCGGGCGCCCGAACATAAGCGAACTCTCGATTATGAAAGTCGTGGATAAGACCACACCGAATCTGTTCCAGTACCTGGTTGCCGCAACGCACATTGCGAAAGCGACGCTGTACTACGACAAACCGGTGTCGGGTAAACAGGAAGACTATTTCAAGATCGAGATGGAAAATGTCCTGATCACGAGCACCCAGAGTTCGGGGTCCTCCGAGAATCCGACGGAGTCGCTTGCTCTGGCTTTTGGCAGCGTAAAGGTCTGCTACAACCCTGAGGACGGAAAAGGCGGCCTCTCCGGATGGGTGGAGAAGACCTACAGCCTGGAGACGCTGGCGACGGCGTAGGGCTTCACGATCTCGAAAACACGGGCAGACGACACGCTGCCCGTGCATCAAGCAAAAGGACGAACGAATTATGGATGCCCGTCGGTTATTCGAGAAAGGCGAGGTACGCGCCGCGCAGGCGTCATTAAGCGAATGGCTGCGCGGTCATCCGAACGATACTTCGCAACGCACGTTTCTCTTCGAGCTGCTTTGTTTTTCCGGAGACTGGGAGCGCGCACAGCGCCAGCTCACGCGGCTGGCTCATGGGAATCCACAGCGGGAGATGGGCAGCATATTGTATTTATCGGCGCTGCACGCGGAACGGACGCGGCATGAAAGGGCGGCATGCTCGACGCCCGCCGAGGGCGCGGCACCGGTTTCCGGAACACTGAACGGCCGGCCTTTTTACAATATTTCGGACATCCACCCTGACATCGGCCAGCGGCTCGAGATATTCGTTGCCGGTTCCTACGCTCTGCTGCCGTTTGCGCACATTGAATCCATTGAGATTGCGCCACCGCGCAGATTGCGGGATACGCTGTGGGCGCCGGCAACGATCCGAACGAATGCTTCGCTCAACGGCGGCGAATTGAAGGAAGTGCTGCTGCCGGCGATTTATCCCTTCAGCTGGAAGACTGCGGATGAAGCGGTCTGGCTCGGGCGCGAGACGCGCTGGATGGACGAAGGCGGTTGCGAGCGCCCCGCCGGACAAAAGATGTTCAGGGTGGATGAGGAAGAAATTCCGCTGCTGGACATTCGCGAGCTGCGCTTTGCTTGCGCGGCGGAGTTCGCCGATGCCTGAGCTCGCGCTGGTGGACCTGCTGAAGCCGATTCCCGGGGAAAATCCGGCCGGCGAAGACCTGCGCTACAGCGCGATCTACGAAGAAATCAAAGAGGCCCGCCGCGAGGAAGACGATCTGGCGCAAGGCGCGTGGAAGCGCGAAAGGAAGATTGCCGATTACCGGCTCGTGATCAAGCTGGCTGCGCAGGCGCTCGGCGAGAAGAGCAAGGATTTACAGCTTGGCGCGTGGCTAGCGGAAGCGCTGGTTCACGAACAAGGCTATGGAGGGCTGCGTTCCGGGATCGAGTTAAATCTTCGCCTCTTGGAATCCTTCTGGGAGCATCTGTATCCGAAGTTGGAGGAAGACGACGCAGAACTACGGGCAGCGCCGCTTGCGTGGCTCGGTTCGAAACTGGAGACGGCTGTCAGGCATGTGCCGCTGGCGGCCGCCGGGCAGGACTGGTTTGCTTATAAAGATGCGCGCTCTGTCGGGTATGAGGAGCCACAGGCAACGCCCGAGCAGAAGAAAGCTCGCGAGAAAGCGCTCAGCGAGGGCAGGCTTTCGGCGGAAGCATTCGACAAGGAGTTTGCGGCGACACCGCGCGCTTACTATGCGCAGGCGGAAACGGATTTATCGAGCGCGTTGTCGCTGCTCAGGACGCTCGATGAGCTGTGCACCGCGAGATTCGGCGATGCCGCGCCCGCTTTCGGTAAATTGCGCGATGCGATTGCGGAAGTACAACACGTCGTACACGGGCTGCTGCAGAAGAAAGGCGAGGCGGCGGCGGATATGCCGCAGGCAGTTGAGCTTCATGCGAGCGATTCTGTTGCGGCGGAGCCCGTTGCGATCGCGGATGTGAGCGTCCGAGCGGCGACGGAAAGTTTCGCCCTGGCGCTGGAGGCGCTGCGGGCCGGCCGGCAGCAGCAGGCTCTGCAGGTGCTGAGCCGCGATCTGGCGACGCAGTCTTCCGGCCGCGGGCGTTTCCTGCGAAAGCTGGAACTGGCGCGCGTCTGTATCGCCGCCGGCAGGGATTCCATTGCACAGCCGTTGCTGGACGATCTTGCTTCTATGATCGACATACACAAGCTCGATGAATGGGAGGAGAACGAGACGGTCGCGGCGGCGCTCGTCACGATTCTGCAATCGAGCAGACGCATCCAGTCCGATGCGAAGGAAAAGCAGAAATTCTTTGAGCGTATCTGCCGGCTCGATCCCTCGCAGGCGCTCGGGTGCCAGGTATGAAGCGGCCCGGGGAGCAGAGTGTTATCGGCTCGGTGCTCGACCGGTTGATCGACACGGACCCCGGCGGCGTCGACCGGCCCTGGATCTCGCGTGCCGAGTCTCTCCGGCAGTTGAAGAACAGCCTAAGGCGCGATCTGGAGTGGCTTCTGAATACCAGGCGCGTGGCGGCGCCCCCTGCCGCGCTCGGCGAGATTAATCGCTCGGTTTTTGTATACGGATTGCCCGACCTGATGAGCTATGCTCTCGACTCCGCGTCCGACCGATCGCGTTTGTTGCGGGATTTAACAAGCGCCATCGAGCTGTTCGAGCCGCGCCTGGAGACGGTAACGATTGTGCCGCTGGATGAGGAGCGCTGGCGTCACGCCCTGCGCTTCCGTATTGAGGGTTTGCTGCGGACCGAGGCCGCGCCGGAACCCGTATCCTTCGACACGGTACTCGAGTTGAGCAGCGGCGAGTACCAGGTCAAAGGAGACGCCAATGCGGGATGATCTGCTGCTCTATTACGAGCGTGAGCTTTCGTTTCTGCGGCAGAGCGGGGCGGCGTTTGCGAAGAAATATCCGAAGATTGCGTCGCGCCTCGCGCTCGAGCCGGATAAATGCGAAGACCCGCATGTAGAGCGAATGCTCGAAGGCTTCGCGCTGCTCGCCGGACGGATTCACCTGAAGATCGACGACGATTTCCCGGAAGTGACCGCGGCGCTGCTGAACGCGGTTTACCCGCACTATCTTCGTCCGATTCCATCGATGTCGATTGCCGAATTCGAGGTCGATCCGGGGCAGATCAAGCCGCAGAGCGGACTCGAAATGAAGCGGGGCGCGACACTTCTTTCGCGACCGGTCGACGGGATACGCTGCCGCTTTCAGACCTGTTACGATCTGACATTTTGGCCGATCGTGGTAACCGGCGCAGAATGGCGCGCCGGCGCAGCATCGCGATCGTTCGAGACGGCCGGCACGTTTTCGATTCACCTGCAAGCTCAGGGCGGCCTTCCATTTTCGAAGCTGGCGCTCGATTCGCTGCGATTTTTCATCAACGGCGAGAGCGAACTGGCGTATACGGTTTACGAACTCGTTTCAAACAACTGCACGCAGATGATGCTGCGCGATGGGAACGCCAAGGCCGCCGCGATTCTTCCTGCTTCTTCGCTGCGCGCCTCCGGTTTCGGCGCAGAGGAAGCCGCACTGCCGTACGGCAGACGCTCGTTCGCCGGATATCGCATCGTGCAGGAGTATCTTTCGTTCCCGCAGAAGTTTCTGTTCTTTGAAGTAAACGGACTCGGCGGCGCGCTCAAGGGAATTACCTCCGAGCGGGTGGAATTGCAGATTTCGATCGCGCCATTCGAACGCGCGGAACGCCGCTTTTTGCTGGAGGGCGGCGTTTCTGAACGTACGTTTCGCCTCTGGTGTACTCCGGTCATTAATTTGTTTCCGCAGACCGCCGAGCCCATTCTGCTCGACCATTCGCGGACGGAGTATCCCATCGTGCCGGACGCGACAGCGCGGCAGGCAATGGAAGTGTTCTCGATTGAAGAGGTACTCAGCGCGGATGCTCAGACGCAGGAGGTGATCCGCTTCGAGCCGTTCCACTCGCTGCGGCACGGCGTTTCTTGTGCGCCATGTTACTGGCAGGCCTCGAGGCGGACTCTACCCGGGCGGAGCGACGCGGTTTCCGGGATGCTGCTGTCAATTGTCGACAGGTCCGGCCACACATTTGTTCCCGAAGCGCGCAGCCTCACGGTTCGTGCGATGTGTACCAACGCGGATCTTCCGGGGCGGCTGAATGTCGGGCATGGCGCAAGCGACTTTGAACTCGAAGGCGCAGTGGCTGTAAAGCGGATCAGCACATTAATCAAACCCAGCCAGACACTTCGGCCGCCGGCAGCCAAAGATGCACTCTGGCGCCTGATATCGCAGCTTTCACTCAATTATCTGTCGCTGGTCGAAGACGGCGGCGACGCGTTGCGGGAAATGCTGCACCTGTATAACTTCGCGGGCTCGACGTACCTGTCGAAACAGATTGACGGCTTGATCTCGGTTCGCAGCCGGCGTCATTTCGCGCCGCTGCCGACGGGGGCGGCCGTTTCCTTCGCGCGGGGAACGCAGGTTGAGATCGAGTTCGACGAAGAGCAGTTTGTAGGCGGAGGAGTGTACCTGTTTGCTGCGGTGATCGAGAGCTTTTTATCGCAATACGTATCGATGAACAGTTTTTGCCAGCTGCTGGCGCGGACTCGCCAGAGAAAGGAGGCGCTGAAATTATGGCCGGCGCGCGCGGGCAGGAAAGTATTGCTGTAGACGAACAGCAGCGGGCGCTGCGGAAACGGATGGAAGAGCGGCCGTGGCCTTACGGCTTCTTCCAGGCGGTTCGGATTTTGCAGCTTCTAGAAGAGGATCGCGAACCGGTGGGCAGGTTTACGAAGCCGGGCCGGGAAGCAGTTCGCTTCGGAGCGCATACCGGGATTGGATTTCCCGCGAGCGAGGTGCAATCGATTGAACGAGACGAAGACGGCACGCCGCGCATGTGCGTGAATATCATGGGCGCGATTGGGCCGATGGGCGTGCTGCCGCTGGCTTATACAGCGCTCGTTCGCGAGCGAAGCCGCGCGCGCGACTACACGGCGCGAGACTTTCTGGATATTTTTCATAACCGGCTGCTCTCGCTCTTCTACCGCGCCTGGGAACGGTGCCGCTTCGGCGTGGCGTTCGAGCGCGGCGAGCGCGACCGCCTTTCGCATCATCTGGCGGACCTGATCGGCATGGGTACTGCCGGCATGGAGGAGAGGCAAGAGGTGCCGGACGCGGCTCTTCTGTTTTATGCGGGCCTGCTCGGGATGAACACGCGGCCCGCGATCGCGCTGGAGCAGATCCTGGCCGACTATTTCGCGGTTCCGGTCGAGGTCGAGCAGTTCGCCGGAGCGTGGCATCGCATTGAGGATCGCGACACATGCCGCCTGGGCGAAGACGACGGAGTTTCGCAGCGGCTCGGCGGCGGCGCCCTGGCAGGCAATCGAATCCGGGACGAACAGTCGCGCGTCCGCATTCGGCTGGGCCCGCTCGCGATGGAACAATACGAAAACTTTCTTCCCGGCGGCGCAGCTCATGCGCAGTTGCGGGCCATTGCGGCATTCTGCGCCGGAATGCAGTTCGATATCGAAACAGAACTCATCCTGCGACGGGAGGATGTGCCGGGTTGTGAACTGATCGCCGAAACCGGGGCGGGTTGGCGGCTGGGTTGGACGACATGGGTGAAATCGGCTGCGTTTACGCGGGATCCGGCGGACACAGTTTTGCAGTTGGAGCAGGCGGCGTAAGTTTATGGCGACGAATCTGAAGGGACTTATTTCGAAGTTGAACGATACAACGCGGCGCGCGCTCGAGGCCGCAGCGGGCTTGTGCCTGGCGCGCACGCATTACGATATCGAAATCGAGCACTATCTTTTGAAGCTGCTCGACGGGGCGGATAACGACTTCGCGTGCATCGCGCGTGAGTTTGCGCTCGATCGGGCGCGGCTGGAAGCGGACTTGTCGGCCGCTCTGGATAAGCTGCGCGCGGGCAATGCGCGCACGCCGGCGCTCAGTCCGAGCCTGGTGAAGATGTTCAGCGCGGCATGGACACTCGGGTCGATGGATTACGACGCCGCGCGCATTCGCTCGGGCTTCACGGTACTGGCCCTGATCGCCGATGAGGAACTGGCGCGATTGATTGCGGGAACAAGCCGCGAGCTCGAGAAGATCGAACCGGAGCAACTGCGCAGAAAGCTCGGCTCGATCCTGGCTGCGTCTCGGGAACAAACCGCGCCGGTGGATGCGGCGGTTCAGGCGGTTTCGCCGAATACGAAGACGCCGCACCTCGACCAGTACACGGTCAATCTGACCGAGAGCGCGCGCCATGGAAAGATTGACCCGGTGCTGGGCCGCGAGGCGGAAATCCGCCAGATCATCGACATTCTCTGCCGGCGGCGGCAAAATAATCCGATCCTGACGGGCGAAGCGGGCGTGGGCAAAACAGCCGTCGTCGAAGGTTTCGCGCAGCGGGCGGTAAACGAGGATGTGCCGGCCGTTTTGCGCGGAGTGAGTGTGAGGACGCTCGATCTTGCGCTGCTGCAGGCGGGCGCGGGAATAAAGGGCGAGTTTGAGAACCGGCTGAAGGGTCTGATTCAGGAAGTCAAGTCTTCGGCGACGCCGATCATTCTGTTCATTGACGAAGCGCATACCATGATCGGCGCGGGCGGACAGGCGGGGCAGGGCGATGCCGCCAACCTGTTGAAGCCCGCACTGGCGCGAGGCGAACTGCGAACGATTGCGGCGACCACGTGGTCCGAGTATAAGCGCTATTTCGAGAAAGACCCCGCACTGACCCGGCGGTTCCAGGTTGTGAAAGTAGAGGAGCCCTCGGAGGAGCAGTGCGAGCGGATGCTGCGCGGTGTGGTGGAGACGCTCGAGCGGCATCACAACGTGCGAGTGCTCGATGAAGGATTGCGCGCGGCAGTCAGGCTTTCGCACCGCTATCTGCCCGAGCGCCAGCTTCCGGATAAAGCGGTGAGCGTGCTCGATACGGCGTGCGCGCGTCTGTCGCTGGGACAGAACTCTACGCCGCCTTCGATGGAAGACGCAGCGCGGCGGCGGGACGACTTGCTGGTGCAACGGCGCGTACTGGAGCGCGAAGCGGCGCTGGGCGCGGATCACGAGGAACGGCTGGCGCAAATCGGAGCTGCCTTCGATCAGTGCGAGCGGGAACTGGCGGATCTCAAAGCGCGCTGGAAGCAGGAAAGCGAGCTGGTGTCGCGCATTCGCGAGGTGCGTCTCGCCATTGAAGAGCAGAAAGTGAGGGCGCGTGGTTCGGGCGGCGGCGGAGTTGCCGTTGAGGAGATGCCGGACCTCGAGCAACTGCGCTCACTCAATGCCGAGCTGGAGGTTTTGCAGGGCGAATCTCCGCTCGTTCGCGTCTCGATCGACGCGCAGGCGGTGGGCGATGTCGTTTCTGCCTGGACGGGCATTCCGGTCGGGAAGATGTTGAAAGACGAGACGGCGGCGGTTCTGTCGCTCGAGGATCATCTCGCCCGGCGTGTAATTGGCCAGCGGCATGCACTCGCGGCGGTCAGCCAGCGAATTCGCACGTCGAAAGCGAGCCTGGAAGATCCGGCCAAGCCGGTGGGCGTGTTCCTGCTCGCGGGTCCGAGCGGCGTCGGGAAAACGGAGACCGCGCTCGCGCTAGCGGACCTGCTCTATGGCGGCGAGCGCAACCTGATCACGATCAACATGTCTGAATTTCAGGAGGCGCATACGGTTTCCACGTTGAAAGGCTCGCCTCCCGGATACGTCGGCTACGGCGAGGGTGGTGTGCTGACCGAAGCAGTGCGCCGGCGTCCGTATTCGGTCGTGCTGCTGGATGAA
>DATBGM010000193.1:0-4636 GCA_036557945.1 Bryobacteraceae bacterium
TTTGATTTCAAAACCGGGCAATGGAGCTGGGTGGAACCCTGGGCCACGCGCATCAAAACAGCATTCGACATCCTGGTCACGACCCAACAGAGCGTTCTCTCCATCGCAAGACAGTTAGGGTACGCTTCCGATCGCGCACTATACAACCAGCTGCGCAACCCGATCTGGACGGGATATCGTGTTTACACACAGAAGCGCGGCGAAAGGCGTCCCTCTCGAAACGGCCGGCAGACGGATCGGAAAAAGATCCGGCGCGTGGAACCGTTGCGGGTGAAGCTCAATGTTGAGCCGCTTGTTTCCGAAGAACGGTTCGCCCAAGCGCAAGCGATTCTCGGGCAACGCCGAAAGAGCTGGATAAGCTCGCGATCCGAAGAAAGCAGGTTTGAGGCCTCTGGCCTGCTGTACTGCCGCTGTGGAGAACGGATGTACAGCAAAGGATCCGGCCGCTGCCGGCGGCAGAAATGGTTGGATATTTACTATTGCCGGAGCCAGCACAAAGGTGGATCGGGTTGCGGCGCGCCCAAGCTGAGCCGGGAGGTCACGGATTACTCATTGAGCACGCTCATCTCCGAGATCTTTCTTGAGCCAACTGTCTTGGGTTCGCTGATCGAAAAGGCGCTCGCGCCGCCGGAGCGGTCGCCAATCGAAGAGATGGTAGCGAAGGCCGTTACGGAACTCGACCGCTTAAAGGCAGAGAAGCAGCGGCTGCTCAGTCTCACGCTGAAGGGCGTGTTTTCAGACGGGGAGGTAGCCACAGAAGCACGGCGCATCGATGCCGAAATGCGGAGTTGGAGCACCCTGGTGAGCAAGGACCAGCAGCAGAAAGCGCTACGGTCAGCCGCAAACGTGCACGAGACGGCTCAATTGATCGCCTCTGTATTTGCCGAATACCAGTTTCTGAGCCTGAAGGAACGCAAGCACTTGGCCCGTCAATTTGTGAAGCGGATCGAAGTGGAAGATAAACATTTCACTGCACTAACGCTAAGTCTGCCCGCTCCCGACGCCAAAATTCGAACCCACACGGGCAGGGATTCATCGCAGCCACGAGCATAAAGCGCGCGGGAAACGTCAGGGTGCTGCCACTGCGGGCGAGCGTCACGGAACCTTCTTCGAGCGGCTGCCGCAGCTGTTCCAGAACACCGCGTGGAAATTCCGGCAGCTCGTCCAGAAATAAGACGCCCTGATGCGCCAGACTGACTTCGCCCGGGCGCGGATTGCCGCTTCCGCCGCCGATCAACCCCGCATCCGACACCGTATGGTGCGGCGCACGAAATGGTCTGCGCTTGAGAATTCCTATTCCCGGCGGCAGAATACCGGCCACGCTGTGGACCTGGGTTGCTTCCAGAGCTTCGCGAAACGTCGGCGTTGGCAGAATTCCAGCAAAGCGTTTCGCCAGCATGGTCTTACCCGAGCCGGGCGGTCCGATCATCAGGACGTTGTGATTACCGGCCGCCGCCACTTCAAGCGCCCGCTTCGCCATGGTCTGACCGCGCACATCGCCAAAATCCGGCATCTCCGGGTCGACTGCGGCCAGGTCTCGGGCGTTGGCTCTTGTCGGCGAGAAGGCTTCCGGCGTATTCAAAAACTGCACCACTTCCGCCAGATGCTTTAACCCGAATACATGAATTCCATCCGCGACCGCAGCCTCAGCGGCATTCTCAAACGGTAGCAGCAGGTTGCGAATCCCGTTGCGCGCAGCACAAACCGCAATCGACAGCGCGCCCCGTACGGGCCGTAGGCTCCCATCTAATGACAGTTCGCCGATCAGCAGGTGATCTTCGCTATTTCCGACTGCACCCATTGCGCCGAGAATCGCCGTTGCCATCGGCAGATCGAAGCCGGCTCCTTCTTTTCGCAGATTGGCGGGCGCCAGATTAATCGTCACCGACTTGCTCGGATATCCGAAGCCGGAGTTCAGCAGGGCGGACTTGATGCGTTCGCGGCTCTCCCGCACGGCCGCGTCGGGCATCCCCACGGTTACAAAATCCCGGCTGGTTCCTGCCGGGTACATGTCTACTTCGACGTCAATAACATGCGCATCGATACCTTGCAGGGCTGCGCTGTAGGTGCGAAAGAGTGCCAAGCAAGGTAGTACGGCCTGGCTACATTCCTTCTCACGTCAGCGTGTGGTTCGGGGATTGTCTGTACTGACCTGCGCCTGCCCGGCGAACCATTTCGCGACTTCCTGCGTAATCAATTCTTCGACACGCTCGGCGAGCAGGACGTGCGGGTTTTCCGCCTTGAAGTAAGCGCCGGCGCGACCCAGATAGAAGTATTTTTCGTGTTTGAGCGCTTCTGCGGTCATACGGTAATTGGCCCAGTTGGCCTGGTATTGATTCAGTTGCTGAACACCCTCGAGTACGGCGATCATGACGCCCAGCCCCGCCGCGATCGAGGGCCCGTGCGGCAGCCCGGCGGTAGTAAGAACCGGAATCGCCGCCGCCGAAGCAATAATCATTGTCTTAAGGCACTTGAACAGCAGGCGGTTTCGCGAACTCCGGCGATCGTACCAGGCAATTTGCTGATCGAGGCGCGCAAGCGTAATCTGCTCCGGTTGAACCGCGTTCGCTGTGGGTTCGGGCACTGTCGTCTTCCGTAACAATTTTTCGGAAGATGGCTGACCTGCCAGGCCGAGCGCTCGCCCATGCCTCTGATTCGACTTAAGAAAAAATTTTTGAAGCCGCGGTTACGGCTAGCGGCCGACGAATGCTCACCCGCGGCCGCGCAGGCCGCCGCCGATCAAACCCAGGTCGACAATCACCGCAATGAACAGAAAAACGAGCTGCGTGACGCCGAAATGACCGCCGTAGGCCCGTAGCAGGTAGGTATAGACGATTAACGTGAGCGGCAGGAACAGAAAGCCGAGAATCGGCACAATGATATTACTGTGCAGCACGTTAAAGAAACTGGTGAGCAACCAGAGCAACACAATTGCAACGCGCGGAAACGCAACCGAGAGTAGAGCAAGTAAGCAGGGCATGCTCTATTCTAGATTTCGCGCTATTGCCAATACTGCCACTGCGCCGTTTGGATCACATAAGCGCTGAGCATGGCATTGGTGACGGCGTGCATGAGCACACAATCGGCGATCGATTTCGAGCGAATCATCCAGAAATTGAAGATAACTCCTGTCACGAGCCCCACATCCCAGTAAGGTCCATGTTCAGAAGCGAAAAGAATAGCCGTAATCCAGAAGGCGAACGGAGCATAAGTGCCGAGCGGCACGCGCCAGAAGTGTTTGTCAATCAGCCAGCGCATGAGCCATGCGCGCCAGAACAACTCTTCCACGATCGGAACAATAACCACGGCCCGGGCCGATCGCCACGCCAGAATCCATGGATTGTGCAATGCGGATGATTCAAAAGAAGCATGCAAATGCCCGGTCAGGCTATTCGAGAAGAGCACGCTTTGCCTGTATCCCGGTACCAGCAGATCGGGCGCAATCCAAAGCACAAAAACAAGCGCTCCTATAATCACGCTTGTCACCGGGAATTTCGGCCGGAAGGATATTTCACGCGGCCAGCAAACGGTGCAAATAACTCCCAGCGCCAGCACACGGAGCGGCCCTCCCCAAGCGTTTTCGAGTGGAATAACCTGCCCCGCGGCGAGCAAGAGCAGAAATGCGAAAAATGGCGCAATATACCTGACGGACGACCGTTCTTCCGCCAGACTAAGAGTTTGTGTTGCCAAGCAGGACCCGGTTATCCAATCTGATCCACAAAACTGCGAATCTCGCTCTGTTGCTGGGGAGGAGCTTTCTTCATTGCCTTTTCCGCTTCATCACGCGCACTTCGCTTATCACCTTGTTTCAGGAGTGCCATGGCCAGGTGATAACGGAAGGTAGGATTGTCCGGGTTGTCCTGGACAACTCTGCGGAAGATTTGCAGCGCCTCCGTATTCAGATTCTTCTGGTAATACACATAACCGAGCGTGTCCGAAATGTCCGGGCTGTTCGGTGCCTGCCGCTGCGCCTTGGTCGCGAGTGTCATCGCCTGATCAAGGTTTGTCTTTGCCTGAGCGTTCAGGAAGGCGAGGTTGTTCATCGCCAGCGTATTTTGCGAGTCGATCCCGAGAACCTTGTTATATCCGTCAGCGGCCTCCTTTTTCTTTCCCATCGCATCGAGGAGCACGGCTTTGTTCAACCACGCCTGCGCATTATTGCTATTCAGGGCAATGGCCTGGTTGAAGGACGACATCGCCGCATCATTTTGCGCGAGGCTCCGCTGCAGAACGCCGAGCTGGTTCCAGGCATCATCCGACTTGGGCGACTCTTTCAAATACGCCTGCAGGTCGCCGATAGCGCTCGTCACAAATTGCTTGGATCGCTCCGGATTCGACTTAATATCGATTCCGGCGGCTGTCGCTTTGAAATTGGCGACCTGCAAACGAAGCGCATCGTTTTTCGGGTTCTTTTCGGCGAGAGTCTCCATTCCCTGCACGGCGTCCTGCGTCTGCCCCTGATAAAGCTTGATCGTTTGCAGACCGATGTAGCCGCGATAGTCGGGCGGATTGGACGTCCAAACCTTCTCAAACTGCTCTTTCGCTTTGTCAACGTCCTTGCGCTGTATGTAAATTTCACCGAGCAACAGGCGCGCATCGGCCAGGTTCGGCACGCTGGCCACTAAATTTTCCAATT
>DATBGM010000194.1:0-4309 GCA_036557945.1 Bryobacteraceae bacterium
CCATTTTTGCCATACACCGGATGACGCCGCCGAAATCGAACACCTCTTGGAGGTGCCCGTTTTGTGCAATTCGTACTGGAACGGATTTCAACTCTCGCAAGATGCATGGGATGTACCGCTGCGAAACCGCAATTCCGCCTTGTGCGGCATACTCGAACAACACGCCGCCGGAATTGCGGCAAGAATGCCGGAATCAAACCAGCTCTCCGGGGAAGTTCGCCGCGTCTTAATAGCGCAACTGGCCAACGGAACGATTCAAATGAACGCGGTGGCGCGTGAGCTGGCGATTTCGGGCCGCTCCCTCCAGCGCCGGCTCGCCGCCGACGGGCTCTCGTTCCAGCAACTGCTCGATAGCACCCGGCGCGATGCAGCCGTCGAGTATCTCTCGAACCCCCGCCTCTCGCTGGGTGAAATTGCCTACCTGCTCGGCTATTCCGAACCAGCCGCTTTCCACCGCGCCTTTAAGCGCTGGCACCGCATAACCCCGCAAGCCTTCCGCCGGAACTACTCGCGTAACTCGACTACTGTGGCCCCGGCGCCCCCTTCCGACGGAGTCGCCGGATAGAAACTGCTGACGTGCGGGTTCGTTTTTAGAAATTCGCTCACCGCGCGCTTCAGCACGCCCATGCCGTGCCCGTGAATAATGCGCACCCGGTTCACCGACGCCAGTGCCGCCGAATCGAGAAATTTATCTACTTGCTCGACAGCATCTTCGGCGCGCTGGCCGATCACATTTAATTCGCGATAGCTCACGTCCCATCTGGGCCCGGTTTCAACACGCACACCTTGCGGCAAGGAAGTTCGTTTGGCAATTTCAGGCACGACTTCGAGCACGTCTTCTCTCGGCACCTGCATTTTCAGAAAGCCCGCCTCGACTTCGAGCAGCCCGTTCTTGAGAATCCGCCGCACAGTCGCGACTTCGCGGACATCCCTGAGCCGCACCCGCGCACCTTCTACAATCTCAAGCTGTCGCGGCGCAGTTCGTTTGGCAATTTCAGGGGGCGGCGCCATCGCTTCGGCTGCTTCCTCGCGAAACTCGCGTCTGGTCTTTGCCAGCAACCGCTGCGCCTGCTCCGCTGCTTTCCGGCTTTCGTTCACTTGCGCGACTTGTTCCATCATCATTTGCGCGCGCGCCTCGAAATTGGCCACAATGGCGTCCGATTTCTGCTCCCATTCGCGCTGGCGCTTCTGCTCGCGCCGGAGCGCATCGGCCTCCAGCGCCACCTGCCGCTGTTTCAACTCGGCAGTCGCGGCTTCCCGTTCTCGTTTCAGCCGCGCGTTCTCTTCCACCTGCGCATGCAATTCGCTCAGGAGCCGTTCAAAATCCGCCTGCATTCGCGGCAGCACGGAGCGCGCATGCGCAACCAGTTCATTTGGTAGTTCGAGCCTGGTCGCGATTTCGAGGCCGGCCGATTTGCCCGGAATGCCGAGGCGCAGTTGATATGTCGGTTGCAGCGTCGCGTCATCGAAGCCCATCGACGCGTTCAGCACACCCGGCGTCTGTGCGCCGTATAGCTTCAACGGCAGCAGATGAGTCGAAGCCAGGCAAAACGCGCCCGATTTGCGGAATTCGTCGAGTATCGCTACGCCCAGCGCGCCGCCTTCCTCGGGATCCGTTGCGCGCCCCAGCTCATCGAGCAGCACCAGCGAATCCGGTGTCACAGTCGCGAGCATCTGCTTCACATGAATCAGGTGCCCGGAAAAGCTGCTGAGGCTTTCCGCAATCGATTGTGCGTCGCCGATATCGGCCAGCACGTCGTTGAGCAGTGGAAATTCGGCTTCCGTCGCAGGCACCGGAATCGCGGCGTGCGCCATTAGGGTGAGCAGCCCGGTCGTTTTCATGGTGACGGTTTTGCCGCCCGTGTTCGGCCCGCTGATAAGCAGACAGCGCCGGTTTTCATCGAGTTCGAACGAAATCGGCACAATCGGCTTTTTCTGTTTGCGCAGCACGGACTCAAGCAGCGGATGCCGTGCGTCGCGCAAGACAATCCGCCGCTCGCCTTTACTGAAATGTGGCACGATTGCATCGAACTCACGCGCAAATGCGGCTTTCGCAAATACGCAGTCCAGCTCTGCCAGGCCTTCTGCGCTGGATGCAATCTCAGCGGAATGCTCGCGTAGAGCCGCCGTGATCTCGGCCAGAATACGTTCGATTTCGCGTAGTTCGTCTTCGCGCAACCGCACAAGCTGGTTATTCAGGTTGATGGTTTCGAGCGGCTCGACATACAGCGTGCGCCCTGTGCCGCTCGAGCCGTGAATCACGCCATCAACACGCCCTTTTTGCCCCGCCACGATCGGCACTACATAACGATCGTCGCGGATGGTAACGAATTCTTCCTGCAAAGTGCCGTCGGCACGGTGCGTGCGCAGGAACCGCTCGAGCGATTCCTCGATGCTCTTGTGCTGGCGCGCGATATCGCGGCGGATCCTTCCGAGTGCAACACTCGCCGTATCCGCTAACGTGCCATCCGGCAAAAATACGCGCTCGTAACGGCGCGCGAGGTCGCGCAGATCCGCCAGCTTCGCCGAGTGCGCCGCAAGCAGCGGGAAACGCGAGGCGGTTTTCTGCAGGATGCTGCGGTACTCGCCGGCCAGCGCCAGTGTTGCAAATAGATCCTGAATCTGCCGTCCGTCGAGGGCGGCGCCTTCTACTTTCAAGAGGCGCAGCGCAAGGTCGATCGCAGGGAGCTGATCGAAGTGCAACCGGATTGCTGCATGGGAAGAGGCAGGCTGCGCGCCCGCGAGTTCGCGCAGATAGCCGATCGCCTCGCCTGCTTCCGCCAGATCGCTTTCGAGCGCCGCCAGGTCCTGATGTGGCTCAATCGATTCGACCAGTTTGCGTCCCGCTGCGCTGCCCGCATAGCCGGCAAGCTTTTCGCGCAGCTCGTTAAATTGCAGAAGTCCCCTACCGCTGAATGACATTCGTATCAGGGACGCGAAACCAGTAGATGTGTCGCGCGCCCGGCAGCACAGGTCTCTACCACCTGGCGTGTTCCTTCCGTCAAACGCAGGCCGCCGAGCGCATCGAGCGGAAACCAGCGCGCGTCGCGCGAATCGTCGCCGGGCTGCAACTCCCCTCCCACAATTGTGCAGTAAAAATCGATCAGCACGTAATGGTATTCGCAGCGATGTTCCCGGTCCGGCATGATGCGCTCGAAAACGGTCGCGAGCGAGTCCGCCGTCACGCGCAGCCCTGTTTCTTCAAATACTTCGCGCACAATGGCGTCTTCCAGGCGTTCGCCCGCTTCCACGCCGCCGCCCGGCAGAGACCAATAATCCGCCAGCGGCTCTTTCGCCCGCTCCACCAGCAGAATCCGGCCGCCGTCATATATAAGAGCGCCGACTCCAACCACCGGCCGCACCGGGTAACGCCGACTCTCCGCTTCGCTCACTCCTATTAGATTCCCATTTCAGCCAATCGCTGCCAGCACTTCGGCGGCGTGGCCGTCAACTTTCACTTTTGGAAAGATCTTCCTGATTTTGCCGTCCGTGCCGATCACGAAGGTCGTCCGCTCAATGCCCATATATTTTTTCCCATACATGCTTTTTTCCTTCCAGACGCCGTAGTCTTCGGCCGCTTTGTGCTGGGTATCGGCCAAAAGCGTAAACGGCAAATCGAACTTCGACTTGAACTTAGCCTGGGCGGCGGAGGGATCGGGCGAGACGCCCACAATCATCGTGTTCGCCTTGGAAAACTTCTCCGAATCGGCCTTGAAATCACATGCCTCCCGAGTGCAACCCGGTGTATCCGCCTTCGGATAGAAATAGAGCACAACGTTCTTTCCTTTTAGGGAACTGAGGCGAAACGGTTCGCCACGATCGGTTAAAAGCGAAATTTCCGGTGCTTGTGCACCTTCCTGGGGAGTTTCCATACAGGTAAATAGATGAAAACACGCCGCTTGCGACTACAGATTTAGTCTTGCAAATTTTTAGGCTAAGATTACTTGACAAGAGCAACAGCAGATTTTATTATGAAGATGTACCCAATATGGGGAGGAGACAACTAAGATGCCAGTAATCAAATACAGCCCGTTTCAAACCGAGGAAGATTTCCCGGCCGGTCTGCGCTTGTTCCAGGACTCTTTGTCGCGTCTGTTCAGTGAGCCGGCTGCCCGCCCGTGGTCGCCGGCGGTTGACATCTACGAAACCGAAAACGAACTCGTTCTGAAAGCGGATGTTCCAGAAGTAGATGCCAAGAACATCGCGATCCAGCTCGAAAACGGAACGCTCACGCTGAAGGGCGAGCGCAAGTTCGAACAGGAGAAGAGTGGGCAAAAGGGATTCCACCGGATCGAGCGCTCATATGGTA
>DATBGM010000195.1:0-65462 GCA_036557945.1 Bryobacteraceae bacterium
ATTTCATAGTTTGGGATCGCTTGCTCACTGTCGGCGCTGTTCTAACGTCATTTCACGTTGTTCCGTTTGCTGCTCCGTTCACTGAACTATCGCTCCGTTCGGCCTTTATAGCAACCTTCTCGGGCACGCCAGCTCGGATCATGTGCGGACTGCAGTACGGCGCAGATCATGGAAGAGCAATCCCGACAAAGCCGGCGGATTCACACGTCTTTCCGACGAAACACGAAAGTCTTACTCAGCCTGCAGCCCTCCAAAACAACGAGGCGTCCGCCCGCCCAAGTGATCGCCCAAAACGAAACCCGGCTTCAACGGGTCAGGTAAGTCGTCGAGAACTGCGCGATATTACTCAAGTTCCAGGAACGAATCGAGGATCGTTTTTAGCGAACCCACAATAGTTTTTAAAGCCGACACTCGCTTTACTATGCTGATAGCAAGCTTGCGATTCAGCCTTGTTCCGCTCCTGCTCCTCGCGGGCGCTCCAATTTTCCAGACGGTCACTCCGCCGGGCATCGCGTTTCAACATCAAAATTCGCCTACAGCGCAGAAGTATCTGATCGAGACGATGGGTGGTGGCGTAGCTCTACTCGATCATAATAACGACGGCCTACTCGACATCTTCTTCGTCAATAGCGGATCGCTTTCGAATCCTTTGCGGGCGCCTGAAACGTTTCGCCGCTCCGATCCGCGCTATTGGAACCGCCTTTACCGCCAGAACAAAGACGGCAGCTTCACCGATGTGACGGAGGCGGCCGGTCTCTCGCATGCGGGCGACGAGAACTACGGCATGGGAGTTGCTGCCGCCGATTACGATAATAACGGCTACACGGATCTGTATGTCACGAGCTACGGGCGCAATATTCTGTATCACAACAACGGGGACGGAACGTTTTCCGATGTGACTGTACGCGCGGGAGTGGCCGGCGGCGGGTGGTCCGTTTCAGCGGGCTTCTTCGATTACGATAACGACGGGAAACTCGATCTCTTCGTCACGCGCTATATGCAATGGGATACGCAACATAATAAAGTGTGCGCGCGTGAAACGTATTGTCCGCCGGGCGAGTTCCCCAAAACAACGAACCTGCTCTTTCACAATCGCGGCGACGGCACGTTCGAAGATGTGAGCCGACCTTCGGGCATTGCAGCCAAACCGGGACGCGCGCTTGGCGTTGCGTTTAACGATTACGATAACGACGGATTCGCCGACATATTCGTGGCGAACGATGGCATGGAAGAGTTTCTGTTTCATAACAACGGCAATGGCACGTTTACTGAGCGCGCGCTCGATGCAGGCGTGGCGCTTTCCGACAATGGCAAACCGATCTCCGGCATGGGCGCCGATTTCCGCGATTACGACAACGATGGGCGCCCGGATATCGTGGTGACCGATCTCGCGCGCCAGGTTTATGCGCTCTTTCATAACGACGGTGAAGGCTCGTTTACTTACCGCAGCCGCGAAGCGGGACTCACTGCGCTCACCGCGGCCAACTCCGGTTGGGGCATGCGCTTGGAAGACTTCGATAATGACGGATGGAAGGATTTATTCGTAGCGCAGAGTCATGTGATGGACAATGTAGAGCGCATCGACCCCTCTCTGCACTATCTCGAGCCGCCGCTCCTGGCATTGAATCGCCATGGACACTTCGAAAAGGCGGATTGTGGAATGAGCACTCCGGTCGCAGGCCGCGGGGCCGCGTTTGGCGACTGGAATAACGATGGCTCGGTGGATGTGATCATGACAGTCCTCGGCGGCCGGCCGGTCGTGTTTCAGAATCGCGCCCGCGGCGCGCACTGGCTGACGCTTACGCTGGAAGGAACGCGCAGCAATCGCGATGGCTTTGGCGCGCGAATATCGGTGAACGGGCAATGGCAGTATGCGACGTCAGCCGGCAGTTATCTTTCGGCGAGCGACAAGCACGTTCATTTCGGGCTCGGTTCTGCGCAAACCGCCGATGTCGAAATATGGTGGCCATCGGGAACACATCAAAGGCTCGCCAACGTTCGCGCCGACCAGTTTCTGCACGTTCGTGAGCCGGTGAAGCAATGATGACCGCAGCTTTTGTTCTTTCGCTCGGAATGGCGCTGCAGACTGTTTCTCCCGAAGCGGCCGCGCATGCCAGAGCTGGCTTGGAGGCACAGAAACAGGGGCATCTCGATACCGCCATTGCCGAGTTCAAAAAAGTAACCGAACTTGCGCCGACGCTGCCCGCTGCTTTTGTAAATCTTGGCGCCGCCTATTTCCAGAACCGCGATTTTGGCGCCGCCATTGCGCCGTTGAAGCGCTCGCTCGAGCTCAAGCCAGATCTGCCCGGTGCGGAGCAGATGCTCGGCTACGCCTTGCTGAGCCGAGGCTACGTGGCCGAAGCGGTACCGTACTTGGAAAAGACGCACACGCAGGACGCGCTCGGCATTGCGCAGGTGCGCCTCGGAAAATTCAGCGAAGCTATTCCCAATCTCAACGCCGCTCTGGCGCGGCGTCCGAACGATCCCGAGCTGCTTTACTATCTCGGACGCGCTGCCGGATTGCTCTCGAAAGAAGCGAACGACACGCTGCAAGAGAAGTTCCCTAATTCGGGCCGCGCGCACCAGGCGCTCGCTGAAAATTACGCCGTGCTACGCCAGATCCCCGAAGCAGAAAGGGATTATCGGGAAGCACTGCGATTGAACCCGGCAGCTCGCGGCGTTCACCTCGCGCTCGGCGAGCTATACGCAAAAATTCCGGACTGGCCGAAAGCTGAAATCGAATTTCGTGCTGAGACCGAGCTGCAGCCGGGCGATGCCGAATCCGCTTACTGGTTGGGCAGTACGTTGCTAGAGGAGGGAAAGATCAAGGAAGCACAAGCGGAGCTTGCGCGTGCGAATCGCCTGCGCCCCGATATGCCGCAAACGCTGCTGGCGCTCGGACGCGCAGAAATGCTCGCGGGCGATCGATCTGCCGCCGAAGATTTCTGGAAGAAACTTTTATCGATTGAAGACTCGGGCGCGCTTGCCGCTCAAGCACATTTCGCTCTGGCAGGATTGTACAGAAAACAGGGAAAGGCCGCCGAGGCCGCGCATGAAATGGAGGCTTACCAACGCATGAAGTAAGAAGAGGCGAAGCCGGTAAGCTTCGCCTCTTTATCTTTTGCTTGGCGGGCTTATCAGAACGAGAACCGCATGGCCAACTGCACCAGTCTCGGCGTATTCACCTGCGAGCTGATTACGCCGAACGAAGACGATCCGAAGGACTGCCCTGGGTATCCGAATTGAACCCGGTTGAAAACGTTGAAAAACTCCGCCCGGAATTGTATGTTCGCGCGCTCCGTAATCGGGAAGCTCTTGAACGCCGAGATATCCCAGTTCGCCTGGCCTGGAGCACGCAAGTTCGGGTCGGTGCGGCTCTCGTTGCCGAAAGTAAACGGCGCCGGCTGCGCGAAACACGAGGTATTGAAATACTGATCGAGTTTCGACTGAATCGATCCGGAGATCGTTTTGTCGCATCCGAGGATCACGTTCGGCCGCTGGCCGCCGCTGCCGGGCGAATTGGCGTTACCCGAATTATTCGTGATGTGCAGCGGGAAGCCGCTTTGGATCGTGGTTACGCCCTGCAGGCCCCAACCGCCTAGAAGCGCATTGGTAAGGCCGCCGGAGTTACCCAGGTACTTGCGGCCTTTGCCGACCGGAATGTCCAGCACATAGCTGACAACCAGCCGGTCGGGCACGTCGAAGGAGGCCAGCGATTTCTCTGCGCGCAGATTATTCCAGTTCTGGATGCCACCCGTCCCGCCCGATTCGAGCCAGCCGGTGATCGTGTCGGTGTTGCTGATCAGCTTGGCATGCGTGTACGCAACCAAGATCGAGTTGCCGCCCGAGAAGCGCTTTTCCGCTTTCACCTGCAGCGATTCGTAGGTAGAATTAGCCACGCCGCCGCCGCGGAAACTCACGCCCGTGTACTGCGGATATGGCCGCAGCAACTGGCTTCGTTGGACGGTCGGCTGGGCCAGCGACGATCCCGGCGCAGTCACGATTCCGTAGTAGGGATTCGCAACGTTGTCGAGCAGCGACTGGCCCATTGCAAGATACTGGTCGGGCAACTGATCGAGCTGTGGCGAATCGATCGGCAGGTGCGTGCCCTTCGCTCCCGCATAGGCAACATCTATCAAAAATCCGTTGCCGAATTCGCGCTGGATATCCGCATTCCACTGCTGCGCATAGCCGTACGGATTATTCAGCAAATTGCCGCCGATGCCTTTGCCCAGTAGGGCTTGGGCATAGTTGGCGCTGCGGCCCGGAGGCGCGATGATACCGCCCGGAAATGGATTTGAAATCGTGTAGGCGCCGCTTCCCGTCACCGCCGAAGCACTGCTGCAGGCGCCGTTCGTGGCGCATGCCGGAATACCGGTGAAGATTGTCGAGAGCACCGGAGTCGAATAACTGTTTAGCGGATCGTTATTCGGACTGTTGTCCCACGCCACGTCATTCGGCAGCCAGAATATTCCATAACCTGCGTGGAACACGGTCTTCGGCGTGATCTGGTACGCCAACCCGGCCCGCGGCGCAAATTGTGTCCAGTTCGGACGGATGCCGCTGCGATACGTGTCGGCCTGCGTCTTCACGAGCTGAAGATCTCCGGGCTGAGTGATACCGTTTGCAAATAGCACCGAGTTGGGCGCCGTCGGATTGAAAAACGAGATCCGGTCGAAGCGCTCGGTCCACGGGCCCGCGTGCTCCCAGCGCACACCCAGATTGAGCGTTAGTTTCGGGCTCACATGCCAGTCGTCATTTAAAAACAGCGCCGGATAGAGCTGCTGACCCGCGATCAACGCCGGGCTGTTGGCGCTGCCGCCGGTCGGATATCCGAGCAGGAAAGTAGCGAGGCCCAGGCCGCTTCCCGCCGTGTTGTTGGCATTCAGCGCAGTCATACCGGGATCGAAGTTGAAAATCCCCGTCGGCGTATTCGTTTGCGCATAATTGTGCGTCATGCGCATGAATTCGCCGCCGAATTTGACGGTGTGAGCGCCCGAAATTTTCGTCAGCGTTGCGGCAACGCGATAATTATCGTTGCGATCGATGATGACGCTACCCGCGCCCTGGCTGCCAAAGGTGTTGGCGGTATCGAAGCCGTTGATCACCGGGACCGGCAGATCGAGGAACACCGCCTGCGCGTTGTTGGCCGCGGGCCAGCCAAGCTGTGTTAAATCGTAGCCGAGTGTAGAAGGCGTACGGTCATAGTGAAACCGTTGGTAGCTCAGCCGGACTTCCATGATCGTCGTCGGATTGAACGAATACGTGTCGCCCAGGACGAAATTGTTCGTGTTGAAAGTTTCGGTGCAGCGATCCTGGCACACGCCGTTCTGGAATGGATCGGTCGGCAGGTTCAGGTTGCCCCAATACGTATAGCGCGCCGTTATGTGCTGCTTTTCGGAAACGTTTTGATCGATGTGCACGACGGTCTGGTTCGCGTTTCCGCCCTGGCTCGAATTCGAGGTCCAGTTGTTGACGCCGTTCGCCTGTCCGGGCGCATTGGGCATCGGATAAAGTTGCAGCAGCTTGAGCGAAGTCGCATTGATGCGGTTCGACGGAATGACGTTCCCGGGAAACTGCAAACGGCTGCCCGCCGCCTCGCCCGGATTGCAGACGCGCGAATAACCGGCGGTTGGCGTCGGCTGGCAGGTCGTCAGCGGATCGTAGATATTGACACCCTGCAATTGCGCGAGCGCCGAAAGATCGCCCGTGCGCTCCAGCGCCGTCGGCACCGTTTCCACATAGGACGCGCCCTGCCGCAAACGGAACCCTTCATAGTTCACGAAGAAGAATGTTTTGTTCTTGCCGTTATAGACCTTCGGAATGATCACCGGGCCGCCCAGGTTGAAGCCAAACTGGTTTTGCGTGAAAGCTCCGCGCGGAGTCCCGTTCCGGTTATTGAAGAATGTGTTCGCGTCGAGCACCTTGTTGCGCAAAAATTCGTACGCCGTGCCGTGCAACTCGTTGGTGCCGGATTTTGTCGTGAAGTTCACGACGCCCCCGGCAAACCGCCCATATTCAGGCGAAAGATTGTTTGTCGCAACCTTGAATTCCTGCAGCGAATCCTGCGTCGGAATCAGCGCGGTGATGTTGATATAGCTGCCGTTCACCGGCGACCCGTCGACCCACACCATGCTCTGGTTGGCCATGCCGCCGCCGATCTGATAATTGCCCCAGGCGAAAGGATTCGTACCGTTGGGATTCTGCATCGCCTGCCCTTGCGGCACAACAGAGGGAACAAGCGCCACCAGGTTCAGCGGATTGCGTCCGTTCAGCGGCAGTTCCACCGTTTTGCGCTGGTCAATCACCTGCCCGAGCGATGAAGTTTCAGGCGCAAGCAGCGGAGTTTGGGCCGTGACTTCAATGGTTTGATTGACTGCACCGATCTCGAGAGTGAGATCAATTTTGCTGGTGCTTCCGGTCTGAACGGTAACCGGTGAGCGCAGCACGCGTTTAAATCCTGTTTTTGCTACTTCCACTGAATATTCGCCCGGCGCTACGTTCACAAACTGGTATAAGCCGTCGGTATTTGTGGTTTCCGAACGTTTTTGATTGGTACCAAGGTTAGTGAGATTGACTTCGGTCGAGGCGACAGCCGCGCCGGAGGCGTCCGTAACAGTGCCGACAACCGTGCCGAAAGTGGTTTGAGCGTGAATAGGGGGAACGACGGAGACCAGAGCTGCGAGCGTTCCCAAAAGACACAGACGAAGTGTTCTTTGGAACATAAAGTTTTCCCCTGACAATTTATTGCTCGCAGTGTATCAGGTTAGACAAAAAAAGGCGGGCTTCCGGCTATTTCTAGTCCGGCGTGAGCAGAGCAGAACTGCCACGTCGCTCTTCCGTACTCACGATGCGAGTCGCGACGCCTCGTCGCCTTCCCGTCAGTTGTTCCGCCGTTTGCGGAACACGTCACGATACATCCGGATTATGAGTACGTAGCTAAGCGCCCGGCTATTTTTTAAAGCGGGCGTCTGCCGCCGGCGGCCTGATATTCACTGGCGATCAGAGGCGGCGCCATCCCGGTTGAGCAGGCTGCGCAGTGATGGACCTCGCTTGGGCGTGCGTCTTTCGCGCCGTAGTTCGAGAATGAGCTCCATTACGAGCCGCTCGATCTGATCCCGGGCAGCGATATAGGTCTTCTCGTCCTTGCCGATCGGATCGTCGACCCGCCATTGCCGCACCTCAACCGGGATACCCGATGGCAAGGGTCGCCCGCTTATGTTGATGATCAGGTCGATGCTCTGCAGGTCGATTTCGCCGAGGTCTTTCGAGCGCTGCTCTTCCAGACTGATATTTTTCTCTTTCATTACGCGCATTGTCAGCGGTTGAATGATCTCGGCGGGCGCAAGACCGGCGCTTAGCGCTTCCATCACGTCCGAGCCATAGACACGCGCAAAACCTTCCGCCATCGGACTGCGGCAGGAGTTTCCGATACACAAAAACAATACGCGCTTCACGGTGCGTTGTCTCGCGCGATCTTGGAAAGAAAATAACGGTGAATGTCCAGATTGCCGGTCAGTTCCGGATGAAAGGTGGCGGCGAGATGTCGGCCCTCCTCAATGAGCACCGGGTCCTCGCCGTACTTCGCCAGCACGCGCGCCCCAGGACCGATGCGGCGGATGATTGGTGCGCGAATGAAAACCGCTTCCGACGGTTTGCCGGCAAGATCAATCTGCGCAATGCGGCTGTCGATCTGGCGTCCATAGCCATTGCGCTCGATGGTCATATCCACTAAGCCCAGCGACGGTTGCGGGGGATGCAAAACTTCGCTCGCCAGCAGGATTGCTCCTGCACACGTTCCGAAGATCGCTTTGCGCGCGCCGAACTCGCGAACCGGTTCCAGCAGTTTCTCTTCGGCTAGTAGTTTGAGCATCGTCGTGCTTTCGCCACCCGGTAAAATCAAGCCGTCGAGTGCCTCCAGATCCGTCGCGTTACGCACTTCGCGCGCATGCGCTCCTGCACGTTCGAGCGATTTGCGGTGCGCTTCAAAATCGCCCTGCAGGGCGAGAATGCCTACTTCAGCGGGCATCGCTGCCCTTACCAGCCACGCGTCTGCATCAGCTCGCCTTCGGGAAGCTTCGAGATTTCAAGCCCGGGCATCGCTTCGCCCAGTTCTTCACTCGCTTCCAGCAGTTTCACGGGATCGCGATAGTATGTGGCGGCTTTGACGATCGCTTTTGCGCGCGCTTCCGGATCGGATGATTTGAAGATACCCGAACCGACAAAGACGGCTTCGGCGCCAAGCTGCATAACGAGCGCGGCATCGGCGGGTGTAGCGATACCGCCGGCAGAAAAATTTGGAACCGGCAGCTTGCCGTGGGCAGCGATATATTGAACAAGCTCGAGCGGCGCTTGCAGATTTTTCGCTTCATGCACCAGCTCTTCCTTGCCCAACACCGTGAGCTGCTTCATCTCTTTGACAATCGTGCGGATGTGACGCACCGCTTCGACAATATTGCCCGAACCTGCTTCGCCTTTAGTTCGTATCATGGCCGCTCCTTCCGCGATGCGGCGTAAAGCTTCGCCCAGATTGCGCGCGCCGCAAACGAAGGGGACCTTGAAATCGTGTTTGTCGACGTGGTGCTCTTCGTCGGCCGGTGTAAGAACTTCACTCTCATCGATATAATCGACGCCGAGCACTTCCAGAATGCGCGCTTCGGTGAAATGGCCAATACGCACTTTGGCCATCACGGGAATGGAAACCGCAGCCATGATTTCGCGGATAATTTTGATCTGCGACATGCGCGCCACGCCGCCTTCCTTGCGAATATCGGCCGGAACGCGTTCGAGCGCCATAACGGCGGCGGCTCCGGCGCGCTCGGCAATGGCCGCCTGTTCGGCGTTGACCACATCCATGATGACGCCGCCTTTGAGCATTTCCGCCAAGCCTACTTTTAACCGGAAGTTTTCTGTTTCGAAATTCATACAAGGTTTCCTTTAACGTTTACGTTCAATTTCATACCAGCGCCGCCCCCGCCGCGAGCGGCATCTCTCTTGCCGAGCGCAGTTGTTCGCGGGCGGCGGCGCCAAGCAGCCCGATTCCCGTCGCAATCTGCTTCGGAGATAAGCCGCCGAAGGCGAGCCGTAGTGCACGGCGGTGCGCGTCGCGTGCACAAAAATAGCTGCCCGGAAGAAAACTCACCCCTCGCTCTCTGGCGGCCTGCAACAGAGCTTCGGCAGTGAGAGGCGCAGGCAAATCTACCCAGAGGTTCATGCCGCCTTCGGGACGGGAAGTGCGTGTTCCGGAAGGCATTGCTTTAGCGCAGCTCTCAAGCGCAGCACTAAGCCGCTCTGCTCCGAGCCGGCGTGTCTGTTCAATATGGCGTCGCAGTTCGCCCGATTCCGCGAAACGCAGCAGTACCGCCTGCGACAACTGATCGGAATGCAGATCGCTCGTCTGCTTCGCGTCGGCCAGACGGGCAATGACGGGCCGAGGAGCGATCACCCAGCCGATGCGCAAACCGGGAAATGCCACCTTGGAATAACTTCCGATCGAGATGACGCCGCCGCTCACATCGAGTTGTTTCAGCGACGGAAGCGATTCGCCGCGATAACGCAGTTCCCGATAGATGCTGATCTCGATAATGGCGATTCCGAGACGCGCCGAAAGAGCGATTACTGCCCTGCGCTGGTCGAGCGACAAGCTTCCGCCGGTGGGGTTTTGAAAATCCGGTGTGAGTACCAGCAGACGCGGCCGGTGCTGTGTAGCCAGCCGCTCGAGCGCATTCAAATCGACTCCGGCGCCCGTGACCGGAACGGGCAGCAACTGCACGCGGGCTCTTCCAAAGACGCGCAAAAGCCCGTGATAAACCGGATCCTCGAGCAATACCGGCGTGTTCTCTTCGACCAGAATTCGTGCCAGAAGATCAAGTGCCTGCTGGCACCCGTTGGTAACGATCAGATCGTCGCTGGGGCTTGCCGCACCCGCAGCCGCACTCTCGTCGAGCAGATAACGGCGTAACGGAGCATAGCCGTGCGGCGAGCCCAGTTGCAACAATTCGGCGACGCCGGGCGAATCGATTACCTCTTTCGACAGCCGCCGGAATTGCGCCATCGGGAAGCAGTCTTCCGCCGGACGCGAACTCGCAAAATTGTAGGGCGCATTGCCTGCCGCCGCCGCTGGGACTTCGAGCGGAGCCAGCAGATTTTCCCAATCGAAGCCAGCCTTGGCGGCGGGCTCCGAGCGTACGACGAAACTTCCCCGCCCGACTAATCCCTGCAGAGAACCGGACTGCTCTAACAGCGTATAGGCAGCCGAAACCGTTGTTCGGTTCAGTCCAAGTTGACCAGCCAATTCGCGAGTGGCTGGCAGGCGGTCGCCATCGCGGAGCGCCCCGGCATCAACCGCTCGTTGAATAGATTCCGCTAACTGGCGGTAAAGCGGTACTTCTGAGGAACTATCCAGAACGATATGAGAGACCAGGCTCAATACCTCGATACTACCAAATTGGCTGGTCTTGCGGGCCAGCCAATTGCTGTAATCCAGACTGCTGAAATCGGTCAAGCTAGGCTAGGGATGTGAACCGCCGCGCCCCAGCGCGACTTTCCCTGAGTCTGGCCCTGCTCTCTGCCCTGCCCGCGGCGGCAGGACCTCCCGCGTTTTCCTGGAATCAAAAGCGCAAGAATGAAGAGCCAAAGTCCCAGGTGCTGCCGCTTCCGCCGCAGCCTCCCATGGCCTTAAAAGCGGACGCGGCGCTAATTGATTTTCATCTCTCCCCACTTCTCAAATCGGGCGGCCTGGCAGCGCAGATCCGCCAGAGCCTGAATGATCTGATCCGTGATACGCACGGCGAAACGATTATTAAGCTGCGGGCTTTTGTGGCCGGCGCGGGCGACGCACGCCGCGTGCAGGCGGAAGTGGTCAACCTTTTTACGGAACGCAAGCTTCCGCTACCCGTCCTGAGTGTGCTCCAGGTCGGCGCGCTGGGCGAAGAAGCAGCCAAGGTAGTGATTGAAGCCGTCGTTTCTACCAAGCGAACTCTCAACCCTAACGGACTTGCCTTTTTTGCCGCGCAGGGTGGCGAGTCGCTAAGCCAGGCGCTGGCCCACCTTCGCGCCAGCATGCAGGCGGCGGGAGTCGGCGGTGACACGATGCTGATCAGCACCTGCTTCATTTCGCGGCTGGATAATTTCGAGAGTCTGCGTGGCGAAGCGCGAAGCGCTTTTCCGCACGCCAGTGTCAATCTTGTCCAGGGCATGCGCGATCCGGCAACCGATGGCACGTTCTGCGAAGCAATCGGGCAGCTTCCTGCGGCGCCCGCCGATGGGCCGGTCGTTTTATTAAAGGATCCTCGTGTGGCGCTGGTCGGCCCCAGGCCGCTGGTTTTTACCGGGTTGCAGCTTTCGTTCGGCAGTTTTCTGGATGATGCGCACGAGGCTTTTGTGCGGCTCCAGCGTTCCGCGACCGCAGTCGATCCGGTTGAGGCTCCAGTACACGTAAATGTTTTTTCGCTTGATCCCTCCGGCGGTTCGGCCCTGCGCAAGACAACTGCGGTGCCCCCCAGCACCTTCAGCGTGCAGACAGTAGAGGGGCTGCCCTCGGTGGATGCAACGGCCGGTATCGAAGCTGTCATGGCCCCCGGAGTACCAAAACCGGTATTGCGATAGCGGTGACGTGTCCAAATTGCGATACAGTGATGTGCATTTGGAGGAGCAAGCATGCAGACGCGTATCGACCACATTACGGGCGGCATCTACCGCATCTCGACTTGGGCCCCGCCATACGGCATCACCTTCAACCAGTTCCTGATCGAGGATGAGCGCCCGGCGCTTATTCACACCGGTGAATATAGCGCCTACGAGGCCATCCGCGGCGCGATCAGCAAAGTACTCGACCCCGCGCGTCTGGCCTACATCGCCCTGCTTCATTGGGAAGGCGACGAGAACGGCGGAATGGACCGCTTTATGCCCGCAGCGCCGCAAGCCGAGCTCATTGGCTCAGCACTTTCCATTCAGCTCAACGCCCGCGGGTTCGGCATCACGGATCGCGTGCGCGGCTTTCAGGATGGTGAAACGCTCGATCTCGGACGCCACAAGCTGCGCTTTCTTGAGACGCCGCACGTACACCACTGGGATTCCATGATGGTGATTGAAGAAACCACGAACAGCCTGTTTCCCTCGGACCTGTTCATCCAGCCGGGCGATCAGCCACCGGTTGTCTCGGAGAACTTGGGGGATGCGATGTGCGCGATGTACCGCGCCGTTGGTATCTTTGCGCACGAAGATCCGGTTCGGAATGTAGTGGACCGGCTGGAAGCATTCAACCCGCAATGGATTCACGCCATGCATGGCGGCACGCTCACCGCAGACTCACTGCCGGCCTACGTGCGCGCTCTTCGCCAGCAGAAATTCGCATTCGAGGGCAAACTGCTGGGCCGCGAGCTACCCCAGCCAATTGCGGCACGATAAAAAACACACAAGCTGTCAGGTCGAGTGATACACCTGCACGCCGGAGCGGAAGACCCTCGTTCCTTCCAGCGTGACCCCGGGCAGACCATCCAGATGCACCTCGCGCAGTCTCGGCAGCCTAGCAAGGTATGGCAAACCGGCATCCGTGATCTTCAGACATTCGTAGAGATCGACCTGCTCGAGCGATTCCATCGCGCCGAGAATCTCGAGGCTTCGATCGGTAATCCGGGTGAGCCCCGCGTAGTAGTACTTGATCGCGAGGCCCTGAATGTGTTCGGTGGCCGCATCGCCCGTCTCGCGACAGTACATGCATGTCAGCCGCTCCAGCTTCGGGCAGCGTCCGATGTGCCGGAAACCATCGTCGTGAAAGTCGATCGGCGTCAGCTCCCGCAACGAGGGGAACTCCGGGAGGGCGGCGAGCGCCGCATCGTCGACATTCCTGCATCCAATTCCCAGGCTGCGCAGCGACGGCATCTTTGAAAGTGCCAGAAATCCCCGGCTTCCAAAGTTTGTGCAGACACGGCCCCAGATGCCCTCGATTGTCTGCGACTTGGCCAATGCCACAAATCCATCGTCCGTCGCCACCGCCTCCTGGATTCGCAAACGTTTTAGCCGCGGCATCGCGGCAATGTGTCTCATCGCCAGGTCGTCACTCAGCCTGCCATCGCAGCCGAGCGCCAGCAGCTTGGGCAGATGCGCCAGACAGGCGAACCCGTCCGTCGTGATGTGATCAAGGTGCCAGAACAGGTCCAGCTCGCAGACTCCGTCGAGGCCAGTGAGCGCCGCGAGTCCGGCATTGGTGATGGGTCCGTCGATCAGCAGCCGTGCTCCTTCCTCGCGAGCGGTTTTCAGCAGCGGCAAATGGTGCAGCAGCGGAATGCCTGCGTCTGTGACGAGCCTTCCGGTGCTGAAACGTGCCAGCTTCGCTTTACCCTGAAGCGCCTCGATGGCGCCGTCTCCAGTCGGCGAGCCCATCAGGTTTACTTCTTCCAGTTGTTCGCAGAATCGGAGATTGGCAACGCCGCGATCTGTGATTCCCGATTGCCATGTCATTTCGAATTTCCGCAGATTGGGCAAATGCCGCAGAACTTCCAGACCGCGGTCAGTCAGCTTGCCGCCGGGATATTCGTTGAGCTCGAGGCGCTCGAGCTGCGGCATGCGCGCGAGATGCAGCAGGCAGTCGTCGGTCAGCTCGCGCGAGCCTCCCAGGCTCAGACTGGTCACGAAGTCGAGTCTTGCGATCCGCGCCAGCGCTTCCTCCGTCATGAGCCCGTTTGCATCCAGCGTGGAAATACATCGTTCTTCCATAACGCCGATCAGCGCGTCCCAATCGGCGGATGACAACCGGCGCCGCGGTCCAATGCAATTGGACCTGGTGTCGACGACGTACGGCGCCCCTTGTGGCGGCGCACCGGTGGCGAGCGCGTTCATCAACTTCTCCCAGCTTCCGAACCCGGCGTCCTGCGCAATAAGGAGTTGCGCTTCTTCGATGGGCAAATAATTCTCTGGGACTTTCCGCGATCGTTGGCGATAGGCATAATCGCGCCGCCAGATTTCCGCCTGCAAATCGGCCAGGCTGAAGGAGCGGTTGTAATGGCGGTTCAGGCGCTCGAGCGCAGCGCCATCGCCGTTGTAGGCATCGACGAAGTCGCGCGCCGCTAGCTCGTACGCCTCGATAGTTCGCGATCTGGCCGCCTGCATGGTACCCTCCTATGAATCTTCGCCGCGCTGATAAAACGCGGGCTCATCTCCTTCCGTTCGTTGCGGTTCCGCTGAACTCAGGGCCGGATGAAAGGCCCTGCAAACGCAAAATAAAATTGGGCAGGAGCAAGCTCCCTTGGCCGCGCACAGGACGCGCCCCAGAGCGCGCTGGAGCTACATTCTCACAGAGCCCTGCGAGGCTGTCAACCAGTTCACGGTGATGCTCGCTATAATCCCGGTAGGCATCCCAATTCATGCAGTTCGTTACTCCGGCTGTGCTTGCGCTCCTTTTCGTAAGCGCCGTTTCCGGCCAGCAGAATTCTCCCGCTTCCTCGTCCTCCTCTTCTTCCGGAACGAGTGAAGGAACGGCCACGGTCGCTGCGCCCGCGTCGACTCCCAAACAGGACGGCGCCTCCATTCACGTCTCGGTAAACGAAGTCATCGTACCGGTCACGGTAACCGACGAAAAGGGACGATTTGTCTCCGACCTCGACAAAAAAGATTTCACCGTGTTCGAAGACAATAAGCCGCAGGCGATCCGCTATTTCACCCGCGAGCGCAACCAGCCGGTGGTCATTGGATTTCTGCTCGATTTGAGCAGCGCGAGCCGGATTCATTGGAAAAATTTTCAGGACGCGTCCGCGGAACTGGTTCAGACACTGCTCACGGGAAACCCGAGGTATTCGGGTTATCTGATTGATTACGCGCAAGATGCCGAAGTGGCAGTGAACACCGGCACGGACCCTGAACCGATTGTCGAAAAAATCCGTAAGTTGAAGCCGGGCGGCGGAGCAGCCCTTTATGACGCGGTCTGGCTGGCGTGCACCAGCCGCAAACTGGTGAAAGGCGAGCCGATCGAGCCGCGGCGTATCATCGTGATCATCGGCGACGGCCACGATAACGCGAGTAAGCATTCGCTGAACGAAGTGATTGAACTTGCACAGCGCAACCTGGTGACGGTCTACGGGATCAGCACGGAGGCGTTCGGCTTTACCAGCGGCAGCACCGAAAACCTGGTGCGGCTTTCGACGGAAACCGGCGGGCGCGTCGTGTATCCGCTAGGCGACGTATACAAAGACACCGACGGATATCTTTCGCATCCCTCCGACGATGGCAATTACGCGTTGACGGTGGGTACGGGCGCATATCGTTCGGCGGTCGATACCAAGATGTACCGGGCAGTGGCCGATATCGCCGGTGAAGTGACCATGCAGTACATCATCCGCTACGTCCCCGATAACCCAGCCGACAAGGCCTACCGGAACGTGAAGGTGGTTGTCGATCTGGGCAACGTGAAGGTGCGTGCGCGGCGCGGATATTATTCAAGTACCGCGACTCCCTGAAAAACTCCCGGTGATTGGCGCGCGGCCGGGAAGGCGCTAAGCTGAACGTGATCGATCATGTCGGCGCGTGTTCTCCGCTTTGCTGATTACGCCCCCAAACGGGGAGAATACTCGCTCCTCGTATCCGAACTGCCCGAGCATGGCGTGCAGACATTAGGAGTTCTGCTGCTCGATCCGGCGACCGACACCCTGCATATCCGGCTGCGGCGGGACTGGCATGCGGTGGCAAACGACGAAGACATCGAAGTGCTGGCGGAGTTGAACGACGATCTGGAGGCACTGGCGCGCGAGCAGGGCGGCAAAGCAGTGCTCGATCGCTTGGAAAACGAGGCATCCCAGTCGCTGCGCGTGACAGATCGTGAGGCGGTCACGGTGCGCGATTTCGAGCGCACGCTGGGCGAGCTTTACCGCGAACATGTGCCGGCACAGGTTCTGCAGTTCCGCACACATTTGCCGCGCTTCTCGCTGGCGGTTGCAGCCGGGCCGTTTCTGACGAACCCGGAAGACGTGACGGCGGAAGAATGGATCGAAACGCCGCCGGATCTGAAGCTGGACGAAGACATGTTCATCGCGCGCATCCAGGGGCATTCGATGGAGCCGCGCATTCCGGACGGCAGCCTGTGCGTGTTCCGGCGCAATGTGGTTGGCTCGCGCAACGGTCGGCTGGTGCTTGTGCGCAATTCGGAGCTGGCCGACGATAACCAGTACACGGTGAAGCGCTATAAGAGCGAAAAACAGGTCACAGAAGATGGCTTTGTGCAGACGCGCATTCGCTTGGAAAGCCTGAATCCGGCATATCCTTCGTGGGATCTCGACCTGGACGAAGCAAAATACCAGGTCCTCGCCGAATTCGTACGCGTGCTCGAGTAGTCCTATCTCTTGCGGCGCTTCGCGGGCGCCCGCCCATTCCCGGTCACAAGTCCGAACTGAAGTTTCTTTTCCACAGGATCGGCACGATCGAGCCGGACACGCACGCTATCGCCGATTGAAAACGTTTTGCGGGTGCGCTCTCCAATGATCTTGCGGCCGCTTTCCTGGTATTGGAAGCGGTCGCCCCATAACGTCTCGATCGGGACCAGCCCTTCGACAAACAATTCCGTCAGCTCGACAAAAAAGCCGTACTTTGTCGTGCTGATGATGAGCGCTTCAAATTCTTCGCCTACGCGCTCCTCCATGAAACGTACTTTCTTCCATTCGATGAGCTCGCGTTCGGCGTCGGCGGCGCGGCGTTCGGTGAACGACGTATCGTCGCCGAGCTCGCGCAGCAGGGGCGCCTCCAGTAGAGCGCTTCCGGTATCGAAATGATGCGCGAGGATGCGGTGGACAACAAGATCCGGATAACGGCGGATCGGCGAGGTGAAGTGCGTGTAAGCCGGCGCGGCGAGCGCGAAGTGGCCCTCATTGATGTTGCTGTAGCGCGCCTGTTTGAGCGAGCGCAGCATCAGGTAGCTGAGAATGCGCTCTTCCGGTTTGCCGGCGATTTTCGCAATCAGGCGCTGGTAGTTGCGCGACGAAATGGCGATTTGCTGGGGAATTTCGAGATCACGGCGGCTGCGGCTTATACCGGAACGCCCGCCGCCGTTGCCCTTTGCGCGGCGCGGCGCGACATCGAATTTCTTCGCGGGCGCCCCCCCGAAACCGAGCGAGTAGCCGAAGTGCGCGGCGATCTCTTCGAAATTCAGCAAGCGTTTCGGATCGGGCTGCTCGTGAATGCGGTAGAGCGAGGGAATGCCGGCGGCTTCGAGATGACTGGCAACGGCTTCGTTGGCCGCGAGCATGAATTCCTCGATGATGCGATGCGCGATGTTGCGCTCGCCGCGCGTTACGCCGATCATCTGACCGGAGAGATCGAGTTCGATGTTCGTCTCCGGCATGTCGAAGTCAATCGATCCGCGGCGCACGCGCTTGCGATTCAGAATGAGCGCCAGCTCGCGCATCTGCTCAAAGCGGTCGGCGAGCGTGCGATAACGTTCCGTCATGGCAGGATCGCCTTCGAGCACGCGAAACACATTGGTGTAGGTCATGCGCTCGGCGCTGCGAATGACGCCGCGAACAAACTCCTGCGAAACGATTTCGCCCTGGCGATCGATTTCAAGCAGGACCGAAAGCACCAGACGTTCTTCCTGCGGCCGCAGCGAGCAGATATCCGTCGAAAGCTCGACCGGCAGCATCGGAATTGCGCGATCGGGGAAATAGACGCTCGTACCCCGTCGCAGCGCTTCCTGGTCGATGGCTGAGCCCGGGCGGACATAGTGACTGACATCGGCGATATGAACCTGCAGCGCGAAACGGCCGTTCGGGAGCGGCTCGACCCAGACGGCATCATCGAAATCGCGGGCGCTTTCGCCATCGATCGTGACAATGTCGTACGAACGGAAGTCGCGCCGCCGCGCCAGCTCCGGTTCACCGATTGCGCGCGGAACCGCACGCGCCTCGCGCAGTACATCCTCTGGAAATTCGTGCGGCAGGTGATGCTTGCGGATAACAATCTCGACATCGACGCCGAAATCGTCCGGATGGCCCAGAATTTCGATCACCCGGCCCACCGCATTGCCGCCGTCCTCGGGAAATTCGAGGATTTCTACGTCGACGATAAGGCCGTCGAGATCGGCCGGATCATCGGTCTCCAAGTACGGCAGATCGCCTACACGATCGACGGACAGCGGACGCCGCGGTTTTTCCAGACCCTCGGGAATGGCGATCCATGGCTGGATGCGGTCATCCGAAGCGACCACGAAGTTGCCGCGCTTGCGAACACGAAATTCGCCGACAACCGTGACATGCGCGCGCCGCAGCACGCGAACGATCTCGCCTTCGGCGCGGCCGTCGCTTCCGAGACGCGTGACGTGCACGAGCATGCGGTCGCCGTGCATTCCTTTCGCGGCTTGGGCCGGGGGGAGAAAAATGTCGCCCTGAATCGAATCGGGCGCGGGCGCGTCCGGCATGAGAAAACCGAAGCCGTCGCGATGAACGGAGAGACGCCCGGCAACGTACTCCGGGTTAACGCCAGTCGCGACAAAATGTCCGGAACGCAACTCAGCGACTAACCCTTTTTCCGCCAGGCGATCGAGTGCCTCTTCCAGGTAGTCGCGATTTTCGCCTTGCAGCCGCAGTTCTCGTACGAGCTGCTTGTATGTGGCGCGCGCGTGCGGCAGACGGCGGATATGTTCGAGCAGGCTCTGATCACTGAAGGCCTTGCGGGCGCGCTCGGACACTACAACCGATTTTAGCGGGCATGGCAAGCTGAACTTGTGCATCCCGTCTGCTCTCCATCGTCGGCTGAAGAAATGGCGGAGCTGTTACAGGATGCAGCCGGGCGGGCGCAGTCGCTCACGCTTTTCGGGAACAACAGTAAGCGCCTCATGGGCGGCCCCTGTCTAGCGGCGGACGCCTCGCTCTCGACGGCGCGCCTCAATCGCATTCTGCAGTACGAGCCAAACGATCTGACGATTAGCGTCGAAGCCGGCCTGCGCTGGACGGACCTGCAAAAGACACTGGCTCGCAACCTTCAGATGCTGGCGCTCGACCCGCCCTTCGCCTCGCAGGCAACCGTGGGCGGCGTCATTGCCAGCAATTCGAGCGGGCCGCTGCGCGCGCGCTTCGGAACAGCCCGTGACCTGGTCATCGGCATGCAGTTTGCAACGCTCGAAGGGAAGCTGGTGCGCACCGGCGGCATGGTGGTGAAGAACGTCGCCGGCCTGGATATGGGTAAGCTGATGATCGGCAGCTTCGGCACGCTCGCCGTGATTACATCGGTGAACCTGCGCCTGCATCCGCTGCCGGAAAAGACCAGCACGTTCCTGTTTTCGTTCAGCGCGCCGGATGCCGCTCTCGAAAAGCGCGCGGCTCTGCAAAGCGGCGTCCTGCGGCCTCTCGCGGTCGATTTGATCGGTCCCGTGGTGGCGGCGCGGCTCGGTCATCGCGGTTTCCTGCTGGCGGTACGGGCCGGCGGAAGCGCGCGCATACTGGAGCGGTACGGACGTGAACTGAGCGGCAGCGAACGCATCAGCGGGACCGAGGAAGAACTTTTCTGGACGCAAATACGCGAATTTCCGGCGGAGTTGCTTCGGCGGCAGCCCGGCAGCCTTATCCTGCGCATCTCCGCTCCGCTTAGCCAGACGAGCCAGTTGCTGCGCCTCGCGGGCGGCAGCTCGATAACCCGTGCCAGCGCGGGCGTCCATTCGATTTATCTCAGCGGCTGGCCGTCTCTCAAACCGTTCTGGCGGGCGGCAGCGGAACAGCAATGGGCGGCCGTAGTCGAGTACGCGCCCGACGAGGTGCGCCTGAAGCGCGAACTATGGCTGCTCGCGCAGCAGAACGAGAGCGCCTTTGCCATGATGAAAAGCATCAAGCAAATGTTCGATCCAGGAAATCTGTTGAACCGGTTGCGTCTCTATGGCCGTCTCTGAAACGCCGGTCATGGCGGATCGTACCGCGGCCGGACCCGCGCAGGCCGACCTGGACAGGTGCGTACATTGCGGCTTATGTCTGAACGCCTGCCCGACATATCGTGAACTGGGCGTCGAGATGGACTCGCCGCGTGGGCGCATTTACCAGATGAACCAGGTGGCCGCCGGCGCCCCGATGACTCCCAGCTACATCGAGCATCTCGATCTGTGTTTGGCCTGCCGTGGTTGCGAAACAGCGTGCCCTTCAGGGGTTCCGTACGGACGGATGATCGAAGCGGCGCGCGCCGAGATTCGCAGAAAACAAAAAAGCACCTGGGTCGGACGCACTGCGCGGAATTTCGTCTTCAAGCGACTCCTGCCTTCCCGCGCGGCCCTGCAGGCGGCAGGAGCTGCCATGTATGCGTATCAGGCGAGCGGAATACAGCGTCTGCTCCGTGCCAGTGGAGTTCTGAAACTGCTCGGGCACATAGGCAACATCGAAGCCTTATCGCCAACTGCGGAGATTCCTTTCTTCTATTCGAAAATCGGGAAAACGTTCCCTGCCATCGGCGCCCAGCGCTACCGCGTAGCATTCCTGAGCGGATGTATCGCCAACGTCGCGTTTGCGCGTTTGAACGAAGCGACCGTGCACGTGCTCCAGCAAAACGGCTGCGAAGTAGTCATTCCGGCCGCACAGAACTGTTGTGGCGCACTTCACCTGCATTCCGGACGCGAAGACGAAGCACAGGCGCTCGCAAGGCGTAACATCGACGCCGTGCTTTTGGAAAAAGTTGACGCCGTGATCACCAACGCCGCCGGTTGTGGATCGACGCTCAAAGAATATGACCACCTGCTGCGGGATGATCCGCAGTACGCCGAACGCGCGGTTGAGTTCAAGCGATTGATGCGTGACGTCACCGAATTTCTGGCATCGATTGAGCTGAACCGGGAGCTAGGACGCATCGATGCCGTAGCGACGTACCAGGATTCCTGTCATCTCGCGCACGGGCAGCAGATCCGCACCGCGCCGCGATCGCTCTTGAAAGCGGTTCCCGGGCTCACCTTTCGCGAAATGCGCATGGCGGATGGCTGCTGCGGTAGCGCGGGTATTTACAACGTCGTTCACAATGAACTGGCGATGCAGATTCTCGAGCACAAAATGGAAAACGTGAATGCGACTGGCGCTTCGATCGTCGTTACAGCCAATCCCGGATGCATGCTGCAGCTGGAGGCCGGTGCGCGGCTATACGGATCCGGACAGCGGGTGATGCATGTAGTCGAAGTGCTGGATGAGAGTTACCGGAATTTTGCACGTTCTTAGTCAAGGCCCCGCACTTTCACTTTTACCTTCCAGCCAAGAGCGGCAAACAGGTCGCGCAGGGCGCTTTGCGCGTTCGCGCGCGCCTGGTCGAGCAAACCCATATCGAGAGCCGCCTGGCGAATGTCGTCGAGCGCCTTCAATCGTGCTTTATGTTCCAGATCGGGATCGGGCGCAATCCAGGGCGTCCACCACGTGATGTGACGGTCCCAGACCTTTGTCTTTGTCTCGTCAAGTGACGCGTTGAGGATCCCTGCAGGCGGCAGCGTGATGGTCAACTCGCCGGTCTCATCGCTCGTCACGTCGGCGCTTGTCACTTTGTGCAGATCGATACCGCCCTGCACTTCGCCTTCAACCATCAGCAGAATGGATTCTTCGCCGACGGGCTGCTTCTGCTCGGTCAAACCGACCACGCGCTGGATTCGGTAGCGTACCGTGGCAAGCTGGCTCAGTTTCTGAACCTGCAGGACGATCGAATCCTGCGATGCGCCGGGAACCAGTTTGCGGGCGACGAACGTATAGCCGAGAAGTGAGATAAAGGCCACCAGCAGAACGAGCGAAAGCAATTTCCAGGCGCGCGGAGTCATGCGGCTATATTCTCATCAACACGCTCAGTATCCTGCATTTGTGGCGAGTGCGCGAGAGAATCTGGCGTCTCTGGTGGACGATTTCGACCGGCACGGATCGGATATTGCTGCAGTGGCGCCGCGCGGTCTGCGCCAGGTGCGCACCACCTATTCCCAGCTTGCGCGATTAACAAGGCGCTTCGCCGCGGAGCTTTCCACGCGTGGCGTTGCGCGCGGCGAGCGCGTTCTCTTATGGGGAGAAAACAGCGCGGAATGGATCGCAGCGTTTTTCGGATGTGTGCTGCGCGGCGTTTTACCGGTTCCGCTGGATGTAACGGGCACGCAGGGATTTGCAAAGCGTGTCATGACCGAGGTGTCGCCGCGCCTGGTAGTGGCAGATCGCGAAAATATTGAGCAACTCGAAACGGCTGTTCCGGCGCTCGCGCTGGAAGGCCTCGCAAAAGTGTTGCCGCAACAGCAAGCCGTAGCGATTGAAAACTTGGGGAGCGGTGATCCGCTGCAAATCATCTTTACTTCCGGCACAACGGGTGAGCCGAAGGGGATTGTGCATACGCACGGAAATGTGCTGGCAAGTCTTGCACCGATCGAGCGGGAGATCGAGAAGTATCTGCGCTACGAACGTCTTTTTCATCCACTCCGTTTTTTGCATACTCTGCCGTTGAGCCACGTCTTCGGCCAGTTCATGGGCCTTTGGATTCCGCCGCTACTCGGGGCAGAAGTACACTACCAGTCACGCCTGGTCGGCTCAGAGCTGATAGAACAGATCCGCCGCGAGCGCATTTCCGTGCTGGCGACCGTACCGCGTGTACTCGAGCTGATGCGCGCCTACACGCTCGAGCGCTTTCCCGATCTGGCCGGACGAATACAGGAGGCGAAGAAGCTGAAAGGCTGGCAGCGCTGGTGGCGCTTCCGCGCTATGCACCGTTTGCTGGGGTGGAAATTCTGGGCATTCGTCTGCGGAGGCGCCGCTCTTTCGCCGGAAGGTGAACAATTCTGGAACGCGCTCGGGTTCGCCGTCGCGCAAGGCTACGGCATGACAGAGACGACAGCGCTTGTGACGCTCAACCATCCGTTTCGGGCGGCGCAGGGCACGATCGGGCAGGTACTGCCGGGACGCGAGGTGAAGTTGAGCGATGAAGGTGAGGTGCTGGTACGCGGATCCAGCATTTCGAACACAACCTGGCAGAGCGGGCGAGCTCATCAGAGCGAGGAAGCGTGGCTGCATACCGGTGATCTGGCCGAGTTTGATGAAGCGGGCAATCTGCGCTTTCGCGGCCGGAAAAAAGACGTGATTGTCACCGCTGCCGGTTTAAATATCCATCCCGAGGATCTGGAGCAGGCGCTCGCGCGGCAACCTGGAATTGACGCGGCGGTGGTGATGGAAACAGACGCCGGCCAGGGTCCGGAACCATTGGCAGCGTTAATTCCGTCAGGCGAATCACCTGTGGGCGAAGCCATTGCGGCGGCAAACCGCGAGTTGGCCGGATTTCAGCAGGTCCGTCGCTGGCTTATTTGGCCGGATCCCGATTTTCCGCGCACTTCGACCGGGAAGCTGTTGCGCCGCGAAGTCGTCCGGCGCGTGGCGAGCGGCGAAGCTACTAACGATACGCTGCACGGCCAGGACTCAGACTTGAATCTCGATAGCCTCGGCCGCGTCGAACTGCAATCCAGGCTTGAACAGCAGTACGGGATCGTGCTGAACGATCTTGCACTGCAGGAGGTGAGGACAAAGAGCGATCTCGACCGGCTGATCCGTGAAACTCCGGCCGCGGCACCCGGAGGTCTGCCCAAAGAGGAGCATTATTATCCGCACTGGACATGGCATCCCGTGCAGCAAATCATTCGCGGCCTTTTCCTGGATTTAATCGCAATGCCGTTCGTCTGGTTGCTGGCAGCTCCGCGCGTCGAGCGAGCGGAAGTGCCGTGCAGTCCACTGTTGATCGTTGCGAATCATGTCACGTCATACGATGCTGCTTTTGTACTCTACGCCGTACCGCGGCGCATTCGAAAACGAATCGCTATCGCCATGTCGGGCGAAATGCTGCTCGATATGCGGTGCGGACGTAACCAGGGCAACTGGTTTCTCAATCTCGTCGCGCCCGCCGGCTATTTCCTGATTACTGCGCTCTTCAACGTCTTCCCGCTGCCCCAGCGCAGCGGCTTTCGACGCAGTTTCCGTCATGCGGGAGAAGCCATCGATCGCGGATACAGTGTCCTCGTTTTTCCGGAAGGCCGCCGCTCCGAAGACGGAATGCCGCAGCCGTTTCGAACGGGCGCCGGCCTGCTTTGGAAGGAACTGGGCGTGGCCGCACTGCCGGTGCATCTGGCGGGTCTGGGAGAGCTGAAGGCGAGAGGCGGACGATGGTTCCGTTCGGGTAAAATCGAGGTAACCATCGGCGAATCGCTCCCGCTGGAGCCGACTCTTTCGCCGGAAGAGCTTACCGAGGAATTGCGCCGGGAGGTTTTCGGTCCTGTTTCGGAGCGCAATCCCGCAAAGTAACAAGTCGGTCGACTGACTCAAAGAAGGACTGAACCAATTCATGGCTGAGATAAAGAGGAGCCGTGTCAGGGAGGGCCTGCCCCATCCGCGCGGCGCGTCCTGGGACGGAAAAGGTACGAATTTCGCGCTGTTTTCCGCGCACGCCACCAAAGCGGAGGTCTGTTTCTTTGATGCGACCGGGGAGCACGAGATAGAGCGCATTGCCCTGCCCGAATACACGAACCAAATCTGGCACGGCTATCTGCCCGACGTGACACCCGGCACCATCTACGGCTACCGCGTGCATGGGCCGTATGAACCGGATGCGGGACATCGCTTCAATCCGAATAAGCTGCTGCTCGATCCCTACGCCGGCGCGCATTTCGGCGAGCTGGTCTGGAACCCGGCCGTTTTCGGTTACAAGATGGAATCGGGCGACGACACCACCTTCGACGAGCGCGACAGCGCGCCTTACATGCCGAAGTGCACAGTAGTCGATCCCGCCTTTAAGTGGCAGGGGCGGCGCATCAGCCGCAAGCCGCCGGTCCCATGGGACGAAACGATCCTTTACGAGTTGCACGTAAAGGGTTTCACGAAACTCCATCCGCGAGTCGCGTCGAAGCTGCGCGGCACCTATGCCGGGCTGGGCGCGAAGGAGGTTTTGAACTACATCAAGTCACTCGGCGTCACCAGCGTGGAACTGCTGCCGATTCACACCTTCATCAATGACAGTCACCTGCTCGAGATGGGCCTGACGAATTACTGGGGTTACAACACGATCGGCTTCTTTGCGCCCGATCCGCGTTATGCGGCGAACAAACAGGACAGCCTGCGCGAGTTCAAACAGATGGTGGCGAAGTTTCACGATGCCGGACTCGAAGTGATTCTCGATGTCGTGTACAACCACACCGCGGAAGGAAACGAAAAAGGGCCCACGCTCTCCTTCAAGGGCATCGACAACGCCAGCTTTTACCGTCTGATACCGGATCAGCGGCGTTTTTACATAAACGACACCGGCACGGGAAACACTGTAAACCTAAGCCATCCGCGCGTGCTGCAGATGGTGACTGACAGTTTGCGTTATTGGGTGGAGCAGACGAATGTCGACGGATTCCGGTTTGATCTTGGCACGATCCTGGCGCGTGAGCCGAACGGCTTCGACAATCAGAGCGGCTTCTTGAAAGCGGTGAGCCAGGATCCCGTCTTAACCACGGTAAAACTCATTGCCGAGCCCTGGGACTGCGGCCCGGGCGGGTACCAGGTGGGCGGCTTTCCACCCGGATGGGCCGAATGGAACGACAAGTTTCGCGATACCGTGCGCGATTTCTGGCGAGGACAGGCCCCGGCCTCGGCGCTTACGGATAGAATGTGCGCCTCGCGCGGCGTCTTTGACCACGGCGGGCGGCGGCCCTGGGCTTGTGTCAACTTTGTTACTGCGCACGACGGTTTCACGTTGAATGATGTTGTCAGCTATCAGGAGAAGCACAATGAGACGAACGGCGAGGATAACAAGGACGGCAGTTCGGATAACCGCTCGTGGAACTTCGGCGCCGAAGGGCCGACTGACGATCCCTTGATTAACGCTCTTCGCGAACGTCAAATTCGAAACATCCTCTCTACGCTGCTGCTTTCACAAGGCACGCCGATGCTGCTCGCAGGCGACGAGTTCCGGCGCAGCCAGCAGGGTAATAACAACGCCTACTGCCAGGACAACGGGATCAGCTGGGTTCACTGGCAATTTGGAGAGAAAGCGAAAGAACTGATCCGCTTCGTGAAAAAGCTGACCGCGCTGCGCCATCAATATCCCGTTTTGCGCCGCAACCTCTTTCTTACCGGCGAATACAACGAAGAGCTCGGCGTCAAAGATGTCACCTGGATCAATGCCAACGGACGCGAGATGGAGGACGCCCAGTGGGGCGACCATGGCATGCGCTGCTTCGGCATGCTGCTCGACGGACGCGCGCAAACAACCGGTATTCGCCAGCGCGGTAAAGAAGCCACGCTGCTGATCGTTATCAACGAGCACAGCGACATTGTTAAGTTCACGCTGCCCGACTCACCGGGCGGTGAACAGTGGGGTTTGCTGATCGACACGAATGATCCGGATGGCGATCATCAGGCCAAAGAATTCGCGATCGGCGCGGAGTACGACATTACGCCGCGCTCTCTGCGGATGTTTGTGTTAAAACACCTGCCCAATGGAAATGGAGCTCTCAACGGCGGAAAGGCCGGGTGATCTCCTGCAGGGCGCCGGCAAAAAACGGTTTGCCGAAGACGCCCACTGCGAGCAAGCCGCCGAAGAGCGCCATAGCCTCGTAGCTCTCGCGGCCCTGGCGCTCCCAATACACGTCGCTTAGATTTAGCCAGAGAGCAAATTCATCGAGCGTAAGCGCCGCAGCGACCCCGAAGAGCATGGAGGTCAGGCGTCCCGTCCAGCGCCAGGAGTTCGCTGCACCCGTTCCGATCTCGAGCAACCATGTGTAACCGACCAGCAGCAACAGCAAGATGCCCCAGACCAAATGATGAATGTGGCGGCCGTGCATGGTGATGTTGTGAAACGGGCCAATGTCGTTGTGGATGGCGATCGTGATGCCTCGCACGACCAGCACGGCGGTAAAGAAACCGAGAGATGCGAGAAACAGACGCTCGCGGCGCGTCTCTCCGAATTGCCGCCGGTAGATTTCGCGCAGCTTGGTGCGCGAGACGATGAGCGACAGAATCGCGAGCACCGCCGCGATCAGCAGCGGTCCGATCCAAAAGCTCCTATGCAGCCAGGGCATCGCACAGATAGTTTAATGCGGCCGACAGATGCAGAATGGCAAATCGCGCTTGTTGCGGCCGGGCGCCCTTCGCGCGCGGGATCGCTTGCGGCATTGCGACGGGAGCGGTGGCGGGCCTTGTCCGTATGATGAAAGGAAATGGCCTCTACGCTTATCCCCGACGCCGGGATCGACTCTGCGACACACAATGAGCCCGCGCTCGAGAAGATTATGGATTTGGAGCGCCGTTACCTGCTCCAGAACTATGCGCGCTACCCGCTTGCGCTGCATCGCGGCCGCGGCGTCTACGTCTACGATCTCGAGGGTAATCGCTATCTCGATCTGATCAGCGGCATCGGCGTAAATTCGTTGGGTTATGCGCATCCGCGCATCACGAAAGTGATTCGCCAGCAGGCCGGACTGATGCTGCACACATCGAATCTTTACTATCACGAGTACCAGGGCCGTCTCGCCGAGCGCCTGGTGAAGATCAGCGGTCTGCAGCGGGCGTTTTTCTGCAACTCCGGTACGGAGGCGATGGAAGCCGCGTTGAAGATGATTCGCGCGCATGGCAATGCGCTGTCCCCCCAGAAAACGGAAATCGTTTCGCTTGAAAACTCCTTTCACGGACGCACATTAGGTGCGATTTCTGTCACCGGACAGCCGAAGTATAGGAAGGACTTTGAGCCGCTGCTGCCAGGCGCGCGTTTCGTGCGTGCCAACGATCTTGCGGCGCTCGAAAGCGCCGTGAGTCAAAATACAGCGGGCATCCTGCTCGAATTTATTCAAGGCGAAGGCGGCATTCATCCGGTTTCAGAAGCATTTGCGCGGAGGGCGCGCGAGCTCGCCGATCGCCATAACGCGCTGCTGGTGTTCGATGAGATTCAATGCGGTGTCGGACGGCCGGGGGCGTACTTTGCCTATCAGCTTCTCGATCCGGTGCTGCTGCCCGATATTGCGCTGGCAGCCAAGCCGATGGCCTGCGGGCTTCCGCTGGGCGTCGCTCTGATGAACCAGAAAGCGGCGGATACGATCAAGCCCGGCATGCATGGCACAACATATGGCGGCGGCCCGCTGGCATGCCGTGTGGCGCTCGAGTTCTTCGATATCCTTGACGAGCTGCTGCCTTCTATCAACTCCGTGGGCGTGTACTTCCGGCAACAGCTCACTTCGCTCATGCAGCGCTTCGCGTTCATCAAGGAAGTGCGCGGGCAGGGTTTGATGATCGGAGTGGAGCTCGATAAACCCGGCGCGCCGCTTGTACTCGAAGGTATCAAACGCGGTTTGCTGTTCAATTGCACGCACGAAACCGTGCTGCGTTTTCTGCCGCCATACATTCTGACTGAGCAGGATGTCGACCGGGCGATGGCGGTGCTGACGAAACTGTTCGGTACCGTCTAGGGCCTCGGCATGGTGCCGCTGGTAGTAGTCGAAACGCCGTTCGGGAAACGCAGTGCACGCAGTAATCCCACGCCGCGGTGCCAGTCGAAGCCGTATTGCAGAGTTACTGCAGTCGTCACGAATACATAATGATGCTCGGTCGGCACCGCCTCCGGCAGAATTTTGTTCTGAAAGTAGAAGGTTTCGACCTGCGGCGCAAATGATAGATTTCCCCAGAGCGGCACTTTCAGTGCGACAGTGAAATCCTCGTAAAAACGCGTGTTGTAGCGCGTGTCGCCCGGCATGCGGTCGAAGACTTCGCCGTAACTATCGGCCACAAGCTGCAGATTGCTTCGCCAAACGGGCATCACGACATGAAAATTAGCAAACCAGCCGGCCACACCCTGGCTCTGCGTATGCGGAACAATCTTGCTTTGGTTGGTAAATAGCGGATCGTTTGCGATACAGTCGCTAAGCGAAATGCCCTGTGTGATGTCGCAGGGGCGCGGCAGGGGAGAAGCGAGGTCGTTGAGCGAATAGCTGCGAACCAGTCCGATGTTGGCGCCATACTCGCGGCCTGCTTCGAACCAGCTCTGGCTGTTTTGAATGCGTGCGCCGAGGCGCGTGACCACGAGGAAATTCTTGGGCAGATCGAACGAAGTGAGGCTGGTCGCGCCATTACTGCAGGGAACATCGCCGCAGGCGAGCGGAGCGGTAAACTGCTGAAACGGCGTGACGGCTTGCGTAAACAGATCTTCGGACACGAGCAGGCGAACCGGAACGCGCGGGGTGAGCGGCTTACTGGTAATGCCGGCTTCACCGCGCAGCAGGTTGTTGCCGAGCGTGAGCTGGTACTCTCCGAAATTACCGTCGCCGGTAGAACTGCGTACCGCAAGCTGCGAATACTTGATTTCACCCGACATGTAGAAATCGATGTAGCGCGAAAAGGCATAGCCGCCACGCGCCCGCGCCCATAAGCTCACAGCCGAGGATTCCGGCGTGGAAAGCTGCGAAAAGCTGTTGTTGCCGGCAAAGTTGCCGGGGACTGTTTTATCCGATCCGCGGATGAAATTGAGGTTATAACCGAGCGAGACGTTCTGCAGCGTGAACCACCAATAAGGGCGGCGCTCCACTTCTTTCTCCGGCTCGCGCGACGGTTTGGCAAGCAGCGTCGCCGCGATCGGTTGCGGCTCGAGAGGATGCCCGAACCAGCGACGAAATTCCAGCCATGCCGTGACGCCGTGCGTAGTATCGAACGGGCGCTGGCGGATAGCCGCGAAATAGTCAGAAGCGGCAATGGGATCCCCCTGGCAGGAGCCGTTCGTGAAATTTTCCGGAAGTGCGCGACAGGCGAGCCCGGTTAGTCGATTCAAGTCCTGCAGCGAAACGATACGGACGACCGGCTGGATCGCTTCGCTCGACAGTTCGGGATAGCCCGTATTGCCGAAGGCCAGATAATCGGTCATTGCCACCCCATACAGCTTGTTATCTTCGATCGCCTGCCCGCGGATGGCCGGCGTGCTGGTACGAGGATCGGTTTGAATGCCGAGCGTGCTCAAGCCGCGCCCTTTTTCCGTAGCAAGCGAGAGATTGTCGCGGTCCTGCTTGTCGAATGCGTCCGACTCGGCCAGCATGCGTTTAATGGTCGATCCCTTTAGCGGAAGACAGAAGGCGAAATCGCCCTTCCAGAGAACTTCGTCAAGCAACTGCTGCGGCGTGGCCGGAACGTCGGGCGGCCAATACGCGACAGCGTTTGCGAAAGCGCTGAAAACATCGCGATGCTGCAGAAGCGCGATATCGGCGTTGCAAAACTGCTGCATCGATTTCAGCGCCAGCTTTTCGTAACTGCTCTCGATCGACGCCTCCGGTTGAGCGATCGCACCCGCGACTGCCGTATCGAGCGCGCAGGTGCGGCACTCCTGCTGAGTCGGCGCATTTAGCGGCTCATCGTAAACGGCATTGGCGAGAAAGCGCTGCTTGTCACCTTCCGCGTAGAAATCGGCGCGGCGCAAATTCATGGTCAGCAGTTCCGTCCGGTGTGCGTCAAAAGCCTGCCCCGGCGTGAGTAGAAACGAACCGCCCGGCGCCGCCGAACGGCTGTTTGTTTCTTCGCCGGTGGCATGTTCTTCATCTGGCTGCGCGATGACAATATCGAACACCTTTAGATTGGCCGCGAGCTGCGACGCACGGTAATACGGCATTTGGGCCAGCAGAATTTTGCGCCTGTCTTTGCAATTCCCATCGGCCGAGCACGCACCCAGCGCCTGGCGCAGCGTCTCGATCGGATCGCCAATCTGGACGGTGGTGTCGAAGCGTTCATTCTGGTTCCTCCAGACATCGCTCAACTGGCCGATGTAGCCGACCAGATCCGGATCAAGGACGCCAAAGATCACCGGGCTTTGCCTGTCTGGAGGTACAACGTACGGCGACGGAAGCAGCGGTGTCTGGACACTGAACAACTGGCAATGTATTTCGTGCGCTTCGCCATATACGCCGCACAGTGCGTGATTGGAGGCCGGGGCGAGCGATTTCCCGGCAATTGTCACCGTTGCGCCTTCCGTGGCAAGCTGGGTGCACGCGCCACTCTTTCCCGGCAATTCAAAATTCCGTGGATCGCCGGCTTTCGCAGCGCAGTCATAAACGGTAAGAGCGGGTGCAGAACCGCGGATGTGCACTTCGGTCAACCACGGCAACACAAAGGAGGGCAAGTCGAAGCGAAACGGAGCAGGACCGTCGAGCGCCTGGCGTATTTCAGCAGGGAGTCCGGCTGACGGTAAACGAGGCGCGGCATTTCGCACAACCGACGAAATTGCAAGATTGGCAGCTAGCATTTTGACCGGCCTGTAAGGCGCAGCACCCGGCTGGTCAAGAAAAAGGCCGATCTCGCGCAGCCGCTCCGGCCCGTAATAGAAATCCTCCTGGCCCGGAACGACGGCATCAAAACCCATCAGGCGCAGGAAGCAGGCAACGTTGTCGGAAGCGATGGGGTGTGCATTCGCCGCGAATATATCCTTGCTGATCATTTCGCCGAAGTGCGGCGTTCCGGGCGTCTTGTTCAATTCGGTGCGCGCGAGTAGTTCCGGCGCGAAGTTTCCACCCATCGCAACCAGTGGCTGGTGCTCGGAGTGAAGTCGTTCGACTGTTGAACGAAAGAGTTTAACTTGCGGCGGCAGCGGCCTCGCCGCCGGCTCAGGGCAGCCGCTGTCCGTCGTAGCCTGGACGTCGGGATAACGAAAGTAGCCGAAGAGGCGACCGGTGTAGAGCAACGAATAAGTAGGGTTAGCTCCCGGCTGGGGTCCCCAACTTTGAGCAAATGCGCTGGCCGCCAGCAAGGCCAGCAGAGCGAGACGCGCCAAGCTCAGAACGGGCTCTTACCTTGCGCGGCCGCGGTTAATCCAATGGCGAGCGCAGCCGCTCCTGTAATGCCGATCAGCCAGACCATCACGTGCGTATCGGAGGGAAGCGCCTTTTGCGGGGAGGCCTGCGCGCCGCTTTGTCGGAACGAAACACGCGTTCCGGCTGTAACGCGCGTGAGCATCGCGCCTCCGTCAGTTACGCGAAGACTTCCGCCGATGGAGGCAACTTCAATCGTCTTGCCGGTGACTCGAACAACCGCCTGCGCAGCGGCATCGGAAGCCTCGATTTGAAGCGGGCCCGCATCGATCCGGTAGTCCTTCAAGTTGCCGGCGCGAACGGCGCCCACTTCGAGCACCAGATGATCGCTGAATACTGCGCCGTCGGAGCGAGCGGCGAGGCGAAGCGTCACACCGTTTTCCAGATTCAAATCGCTCGGTGAAGTTGCGGTATGCAGCGGCGATCCTTCAAAGACTTCGGCGTTTCCGCTGATTGTGCCAATGGCCGGCGCAGCGCCGAAACAGGCGCCTGCGCAAAATAGAAAAGCGAGCGGAAGAGCAGGGATTCTCATGGTCAACCGGCCTCCAGTGGACTCTGCCTTACCAATTTAGTAAATCATGTCTCCGTAACGATTGGGGCACGTCCGCCGCGCGCAGGTTCGCGGCTCCGATTTGGTTGTCAGAGCCGCGAGCGAAGCCACCGGCTCACTCTAACGATATGCTCGGCTCACTTAGCCATGTCAACGCGCGGTCACGGCGCGCAAGGCGCGCGCGGGAAGCAGGATTACCGCCGAAATGAGCTCCAGCGCGCCATGTACGGCAATTCCTACCAGCCGAAACGGCAGCAGCAACAGCCAGACAATCGGATACAGCACAATCGCGCCCAGCGCAAGCGGCCAGGAGATGAGCAGAAGCAGACACCAGAGAAGAAATGTAATCACGGCGTTCCCAAAGAAGATACGAAGCGCGCATGCCTTATGTTCCTGGCTGCGCTCGCTGCCGCGCTGTTCGGAAAGGGGCAGTTTTCGGATTTTGCGCGTTCCAGAGCGGTGTCTTCACATCGTTTGCCAGGTTCAGAACGGCCAGAGCGACCATACGGTCCACCCGCGTCATGTTGTCGTAGTCGATCTTTGGCCACTCGTCGCCCAGTCCGTGATAGTCCGGATAATCGAAAGCGACACACAGGCTATGCGCCGGTACGCCCTTGTCCGCCAGCGGGGAGTTGTCGCTCTGCGTGAAATAGGCATCACTCCCTTCCGCGTCTTTGTACACTTTGATTCCCGTGATCGTACCGGCTTTCTCCAGGTATTGCGCGACTGTGGAGTAATCGTAGCCGGTCAGGCTGGCTGTGTTCACTTGCTTGCCGTTGGTCGCATCGGTGCGTCCGACCTGCTCGAGATTTATATTAGCCACCGTTTTAGCAAGCGGAAAAACCGGATGTTCCGCATAAAACTGCGAACCGAGCAGCCCGCGCTCTTCCCCGAAAAAAGTCATGAATACAATCGACCGCCTCGGACGAGGATTTAACCGCGCAAAAGCGCGCGCGATTTCGATCACCGATACCGTCCCGCTGCCGTCGTCGTTAGCGCCGTTGTAAATCTTGTCGGCCCCCGGATTCTTCACAGGTGCTGCCATTCCCGCTGCCGTAGCAATCGTTCCAACGTGATCGTAGTGCGCAGTAAGCAGCACATAAGTATCTTTCAATTTTGAGTCGGAGCCGCGCAGCACGGCGATAACGTTTCTGCCGGTCACTTTCTGATCGTCAGGCGCGGGAATATCGACGCTGATTTTCGGATTTTCCGACTGTTTCATCGTGCCGAGGAGTTCTGGACTAGCCGCCAGCAGTACCGGCGTATCCTGCTTCTCCGCCTCCTCTGCGGAAAGCAGCCGGGCATGCGGCGCCGGCGTTTTTGTTTCCGAGGCGATAATCTCCAGAACTGCGCCCGCCTCCCGGGCAGCTTTACCGAACGCCCGCAATTTCCGATGCTCGGCAATTCGCTGCTCCTGCGACAGATGTGCGAAATCCGGCTGCGCTTCAATGACCGCTTTTCCCTTCACATCGGCGCTTTGCAGCGCATTCAGATCGGTAGTATGAAAGACAACCCCCGGCGTATTCTCGAAATGCGCCGCTGCGGCTGCTCGATACAGCGTGAGCGAATCGGCCGGAACCTGCAGACGTTGCGATCCCGACTCGAATTTGAGTTCGCCCGTCATTTTCGGCAAACGCCGGTCTACCATGTTCGCGATTTGAAAGTAGTCCTGGCCGCCCGCCGGCTCGAGCCCCGCCGCGCGGAACCGCGATGCAATAAACTCGGCCGCCGCGTCAAGTCCGGGCGAAGGCGTAAAACGGCCCGCCAGCGCGTCCGAGGCTAAGAACGACAAATCGCCTCTCAGATCGTCCGCAGTAATGCGGTTGAGCAGCTCGCGTGTCTTAAACGGCAGCGCCGGCCGGGGTTGCGGTTTAGGAGCTGATGCCTGCTGTCCTAGTACCAGCCCGGTAGCGAAGCAGAGGAGAAGAAAATGCTGAATTTTCAAGCCGGGATTATAGCAACCCGCCACCCGCTAAGGCGTCTTGATTATGTTAGGCTGTTCGCTAGATTGATGAGCCTTACACGCAGAAAACCGCTGAGCACATTGCTCGATCAGGCCAGCCACAGCGATCTGAAGCGCACCTTAACCGCGACCAGCCTGATTGCTCTCGGCATCGGCGCTGTCATAGGCGCGGGCATTTTTGTAAGGACAGCCGCGGCTGCGACCGAAGCCGCCGGGCCGGGCGTAATTGTGTCCTTTATTATCGCGGCGCTCGGTTGTGCATTCGCGGGACTGTGTTATGCCGAGTTCGCAGCCATGATTCCCATCGCAGGCAGCGCTTACACATACGCCTACACCACCATGGGCGAGTTTGTCGCGTGGATTATCGGCTGGGCGCTTGTGCTCGAATACGCGCTCGGCGCGGCTACGCTTTCTATCTCCTGGAGCGAGTACTTAAATAATCTGTTTCATTGGGGCATTCCCTATCAGTGGTGCCATTCGCCGATGGAAGTTTCCGCGGCTGGCGTGCACGGCATCATCAACATACCCGCTGTCATCATCTTATTTCTGCTAAGCCTGGTTCTCATCAAAGGAACCCAGGAATCGGCCACGCTGAATGCCATCATTGTTGCCGTCAAGGTTTCCATCGTCATCGCGTTCGTCGCCGTTGGCTGGCATTTCATCAATCCCGCCAATCACACACCCTTCACGATTCCCGCCGGTACACCCGGGCACGAAGGATTTTTCAAACACGGCTGGGGTGGCGTGCTCGGCGGCGCCGGTATTGTGTTTTTCGCCTTTATCGGTTTCGATGCCGTCTCTACCGCCGCTCAGGAGGCCAAAAATCCGGCGCGCGACATGCCGATCGGCATCATGGGCTCGCTCGCCATCTGCACGATTCTCTACATCACGTTCGGCTACGTGATCACAGGCGTGGCCAACTGGCGCGAATTCGCCATTGCCGGTAAAGAAGCTTCCGTAGCTTATGCCGTGCAACATCACATGCCTGGCTTCGGCTGGCTTGCGACGACCATAACCGTTGCTATTCTGGCCGGCTTCTCCTCCGTCATGCTCGTCATGCTGCTCGGACAGAGCCGCGTCTTTTATTCCATGTCGAAAGATGGCCTGCTGCCGAAGCTTTTCTCCGACGTTCACCCCCGCTTCCGCACGCCCTACAAGTCGAATATTCTGCTCTTCTTCTTCGTTGGCGCGTTCGGTGCGTTTCTTCCCGAATCGGTGGCAGGCGACCTCACCTCCATCGGCACCTTGTTTGCTTTTATGCTGGTCTCGATCGGCGTCTGGATCATGCGGCACGCCGAGCCAAATGTACATCGTCCCTTCCGCACGCCGCTGGTTCCTCTCGTCCCCATTCTCGGTGTCATTGTCTGCGGAGGCATGATCATTTCGCTCGACCACCGCACGCAGTTGGCTGCGCTCGGCTGGATGCTGATCGGCCTCGTCATCTACTTCCTGTACAGCCGCAAGCACAGCCTGCTGAACGAGCCGCCGGCGGTAGAGCGCACGCCCGACACGGCGCCCGTCGCCTGAATTGCGCGACGCGGCCGTGAAACTCGCTCCCGTTCTACTCGCCCTCTCGCTGGTGCCCGCTTTCGCTCAAAACAACCAGCCGGTCGTGCTGCAGGACGTGCGGCTGATCGACGGAACCGGCGCGCCGCCGCGCGACCACATGCAGGTCACGATCGAGAACGGCCGCATCAGGGAGATCCGTTCCGCGCTTCTTCGCGTTGCATTTCCTTCGAACGCCCGCATTCTGAAGCTCTCCGGCAAAACCATTCTGCCGGGCCTGATAAACGGACACGGTCACCTCGGGCTGGTCAAAGGCACGGCTGTCAGTCCCGTTAACTACACGCGCGAAAACATCGGGCATCAGCTCGCGCAATACGAGCGCTACGGCATCACGACGACCGTCTCGCTCGGTTTGAATAAGGATTTGTTGGATGAGTTGCGCGCAGAACAGCACGAGGGCAAATTCGGCGGAGCGGCCATCCTGAGCGCCGATCGCGGACTCGGCTCCCCGGGCGGCATGCCTCCAGTCGCAGTGGGCGGCGATCAACTCGATCGCGTCGGAACGCCCGAAGAAGCCCGTAAAGCAGTCGATGAAATGGCCGCTCGCCATGCCGACCTGGTCAAAATCTGGGTCGATGACAACCTGGGCAAGCTGCCAAAACAGAAGCCCGAAGTTTATACAGCCGCCATCGGGCAGGCGCACAAACGCGGGTTGCGCGTGGCCGCTCATCTCTACTACCAGAGCGATGCCAAACAGCTGCTCGACGCAGGTGTCGATATCATCGCGCACAGCATTCGCGATAGCGAAATCGAACCCGCTACGATTGCCGCCATCAAGAGCCGCGGCGTTTACTACATTCCTACTCTGCAACTGGAAGAAGCTTTTTTCATCTATGCGGAGCGCCCGCCCTGGATGAGCGAGCCGTTCTTCCGGCGCGCTCTCAGCCCGGCCCTCAACGCGCAACTGAATTCATCCGAATATAAAACAAAGATTGAAAATGATGCCGCCACAGTGACGCACCGGCAGGCGCTGCGTATTGCGATGACGAATGCGAAGAAGCTTTACGATGCCGGCGCACTCGTCGCTTTCGGCACCGATTCGGGCGCAAATCCATACCGCATTCAGGGCTTTGCCGAACACCGCGAGCTCGAACTGCTGGTGGAAGCGGGCATCCCGCCGTTGGCAGCGCTGCACAGCGCCACCGGCCTGAACACGCGCATGCTCCATCTCGACACCGAAACGGGCACGGTTGAAAAAGGCAAGCGGGCCGATCTGCTCGTCGTCAACGCCGATCCCGTGTCGGACATCACAAATACGCACCGCATCGCCCTCGTTTTTCACAACGGCAAGCAAGTCTTTCCAGCGGGGCCTTAAAACGAGGGCGCACCATACAATAGAGTTTGCATGCAGGTTCTGGAAGCCGGAGAAAACAAGTATCTATTGCTGGAGCTCGACCCCGAATTTGTCAGCGGTATCGCCAAGCAAGCCGGTTTTAGTTTGAAAATCCACGACGGACCGCGCGTCATGTCGCTCGACCTCTCGGCCAGTGATCGCAAAGCGCCGCTGCTGCTGTTTGATGCCGCCGATCCCGGCAATCTCGGCTGGTACTCGCGCTGCCAGTTCTATGTGGATGGCGCTTCGGGCGCGGTGTTGCAGACGCCGCTCTCGCTCGCCAATCGGAAAGACAAGGCAGGCCGCACCTCACAGCATGCGGTTCGTATCCAGATCGCCAAGGAGCTGCCCGGCACGTTCCGCATGCCCGGCCGCCAGCTTGTTACTGAACAGGTCGTCTATGCTGTCTTGTTCAACTTGTTAAACGCCTTGATGAACACCGGCGTGGGCGTATGCGGCGGGCCGATCGTAAAGCCGCTCGCCGGGCGCACGGAAAACGTCGGCTCGCGAAACTGACAGTACTCGCCCGTTCATAATTTCTTCACAACTTCACTACACCTATCGGCTGGGGTTCCGGGCATCATGTCTATGAACCTGGAGGTAGTCTTGTCATGTTATTTCTTAAACCGAATCGCTGCGCCCTGACGCTGGCCGCTGTGCTGGCGTTCGGTGCCGCTCAACCGCGTCTGCTATCAGCTGCGCAGTTTATTCAACGAAACCTGACGTCTGATATACCCGGTATGGCTTTACATACCGATCCCAACCTCAAAAATCCCTGGGGCATTTCTTTTTTTCCTACATCGCCGTTCTGGGTCTCCAATCAGGTGAGCGGTAATTCAACGCTCTATGGCGCGAATGGTGCAGCCAGATCGCTGGTCGTCACCACGCCTCCCGGAGGGCCGACCGGGCAGGTTTCCAACAGCACTTCCGATTTTCCGGCGGGTAACGGCAGTCCATCACTCTTTGTCTTTGCAACGCTCGCCGGCACGATTGACGCCTGGAACGGGCAAAGCGGCACCACGGCTACGGTAGCGGCGTCCACGCCTGGGGCAGCTTACACCGGTCTCGCCATGGCAAACAACGGCTCCGGCAATTTTCTCTATGCAGCCAACGCCGCCGGCGCGCGCATCGATGTCTTTGACGGAAACTTCCATCCGGCAACCCTCGCAGGCTCGTTCACCGACCCGAATCTGCCCGCCGGTTACACGCCCTATAACATCCAGACCGTCGGCGGCAACTTGTACGTCGAATACTCGCAAGGTTTCAACGTCGGCGCCGGACTGGGCATCGTCAACGAATTCGACGCTAACGGGAATCTCATCAAGCGGCTGATCACGGGCGGTGCGCTCAATGCACCCTGGGGAATCACGCTGGCTCCGGCCGGCTTCAGCGACTTTGGCGGCGCTCTGCTGGTCGGCAATCTCGGCGATGGCCGGATCAATGCTTTCAACCCGAACGACGGCACCTTGCTCGGCACGCTCTCCGATGCCGCCGGTCAACCGCTTGTGAACGACGGCCTGTGGGCGCTCGCCTTCCGCAATGCGCCCGGTTTCGATCCAAATGCGCTCTACTTTACGGCGGGCATTAACGGCCAGACCGATGGCTTGTTCGGTACCATCAGCCCCAGCCCCGAACCCGGCACGTTTCTGGTAAGCGCGCTGGCCGCTGCGGCGCTGCTGCTCGCCAGGCGCCGCCTCGTTAGTCGCCGATAATTTTGACCAGCACGCGCTTCGGGCGGCGGCCGTCGAATTCACCGTAGAAGATCTGTTCCCACGGTCCGAAATCGAGCCGTCCGCCGCTGATCGCCACGACCACTTCCCTGCCCATCACCTGCCGCTTCAGATGCGCGTCGGCGTTATCTTCTCCGGTGCGATTGTGGCGGTATGCCGAAACCGGCTCGTGCGGCGCAAGCTGCTCGAGCCATTTCTCATAATCCGCATGCAAACCCGCCTCATCGTCGTTGATAAACACGGACGCCGTGATATGCATTGCGTTCACCAGCACCAGTCCCTCGCGTACGCCGCTCTCGGCCAGGCAGCTTTCCACTTTCGGCGTAATATTGATGAACGCGCGCCGCGAGGGCACTTCAAACCACAGTTCTTTGCGATAACTCTTCATGCCGCTGACAGTTTAGCGTCAGCGGATCTATAACGTTCTCAGATACGCGATGAGGTCATTCTTCTCGTCCTGGCTCAACCCGGTGCGGAAAAGATTATCGTAATGCTCGACGACCTGCGCGAGCGTTTGAAAGCGGCCATCGTGATAGAAACCGCCTTTCTCGTGCGTGAAAAGTCCTTTGAGCGGCGCTGTGCGGTACATCTTCGTTGGCGAGCGGCTCGCCTGAAAACCGTCAATCCCAATCTCTTCCGGCGTGTGCATGTTAAAACCCGGCTCTGTGTAGAGCGGCGGAACATGGCAGCTTGCGCAGCGGGCCTTGCCGTTGAAAATGTCTTTTCCGCGCGCGGCTGCGCTGCTCCATGACGATCTCGGTGCCGCCGGCGCAGGAAGCGAGAGCTGATAGAAGTGCAGCGCCGCCAGTTTCGACGTGATCAGGTCCGGATCGCTGCGCACGTCATTCGACCCTGCTTTCACCGCAATCGGATACTGCACAGGATCGTTTAACCTTGGATCGTAAAACGTGCCCTTCCCGTGCATTTCAAGGTTGGCCACCAGCGCATTCCAATAGGTCGTCGAACCGAAACCGGTCCAGGTACCCAGATTGACACCCGCCAGGCCGAACGCGGGAGGAATCAACGCTGCGGCCGATCTGCCGTTCGGCTGGAATGGTTTGCCATCCAGGAAGAGTTCCGCATCGAACTTGCCCGGACCCCAGGTGTTCAGCACCGCCCGCACGGTGGCTTGATCGACGCCCAGCAGCTCGGCCGGCGCGGAAAGATCCGGAGCCAGCGCAATGATCGCACCCACATTCAGATCGCGATTCGCCCAGCCGTCGAGCCGGCGTCCGATGCCGCGCGCGAACGAATTGTCAACCGTTGAGTGGCAAAGTGCGCACTGTATTCCCATTGACGCGATCCGTCCGGTACTGTCAAAAATGCCTGTCACCCCTACCACCGCATTCAGCTTTAGCAATGCAATCGTCGTAGCGGGATCGGTCAGGTCGACTTTGCCTCGCGCAAGCTGAAAGCGAAGACTCTCCGGAAGTGCGTTTACATCCACCTTCAGGCCGACGCCAAGCGCGGTCAGCGGGCTGACTCCCGGCCCGACGCCGCCTTGCTTTGCGCCCGCGATCGCCTGGTGCAGCTTCAGCTTGTCTCCCCAGAACGCTTCGTCCCCGAATGTGTCGTACCGGAACGTGTGCTTGCCTTGTTCGATCAGGCGGCGCGCATGATTGTAACTGCGCGCATCGGAACCGGCGTATTCGTCCTTTTCGTCCGGCGAAAAACCGGCTTGTACCCCCGCAGTGATCAGCAACAGAGCGCATACAGCCCCGCCTGCCAGGAGCCCACGTACAAACAACGTTTTTGGCTGCGCCATTCCCGTCCCCTTTCGGAGGTACAGAGTCGGCAGCAAATGTTTGGTTGCAGCGCCGGGCGCCGGCTTGTCATCCGGCCTAAGACGCTTTGTGGCGCTCCTGGCAAAAATCCGGGTTTGTTTCCCGACATTCCCCTTCAATCGCGAATGCGGGTCCGAGAAGGCCGATCGCACTGACGCAAAGGGTAATGGCGACGATCCTCCCTCCCAACGCCAGCCAGGGCAACTGGCTGAAGCAGAGGCCCGCGATCAGGAGCGCCGCCGCCGCCACGTGAACCACTGCCAGGAGACGTCGCGTCGCCGTCGAGTACGGCCCGCGATTCGAACTCCTCCCCAGCAGGCCCGCGATCTGGATTAACGTGAGCGCCAGAAGCACCCATTTGCAGATGGCGAGCACAAAAACCAGCCCGGCCGTGAACAGAAGAAGCACGTCTTCCGACCACGCAACCACGGCCAGCGCCAGAACGGTCGCAGCTAGGGCGGTTCTTGATCGCCCGCGCGGCGTGTAACTGAAGCCCAGGAGCAGCAGGTATCCGCAGCAGAGCGGAATGAAGATACAGTCGAGTACCGTGTGAAAACGAAGAGCGCGTATCGCTTCGGCGCTTTTCTGCGGATCGGGGTTCACATCATTCTCGCGCTGAAACACCGCATTCCGCTCACGCTCGCTGCGGGCGAATTCCAGTGCGAGCACCGGCGAATCCACCGTTCGCACGAAGCGATGCTCAAACCAGTACGGAGCCGGCCATGCCGTGAAAGCAAAGGTCATCCAGAGCCACCAGGCAAGCGCCACCACCGCTGCTACACCGGCCAGAAGCGCCGTGCGGCTGAACGTTCTAGCGAGCCGTTCGCGAACCATATAGAAAATTGCGAACGGTAGCGAGCGCCCCGTTCGGATCATCGCGTGCAAACGCGCGCCAGGTTTCGTCGATGCATACCTTTTGATCGGCGGTCAGCTTCCAGGAAAGCGGTGGCTCAGCGCAGTCGATAGCCTTTCTCTTCGATTGCGAAGCCGCGAGAGCCGTAACGAACGGTTTTGGATTCACCTGCACCGGCCGCCCGCCCGCGGATGCAATACAGGCCTCGAAGGCTTTGGCATTGTCCGCGGGCCTGCTGTAGTCGAGCCCGCAATACGGAATGGTCGCGGTTTTGATCGCCACCGAGTTCGGCATCAGCGCGGAGTCCTCGCTAAAAAGATCGAGCTCATTGCGATCGCGATTCACCGGCGCCGTATTCCACATGTTGAGCAGTGCCGCCAGCGGCGCGAATAACTGAAAGCTCCAGCCGGCGCGCCGTCCGAAGGCTTGCGCTTTAGGATTGAAGTGCCGGATCTGCAGAACGAGTACTTCAGGAAAATCGCGCCGCAAAGCAGGATCGCCGCGATATGCGGACGCCAGCCAGCCGATCAGCGCGTCCACGCCCAGGTTGTCGTAATAACCGCCATCGACGAAATGAAAGTCGCCGACGTATGGCGTATGCAGATTCGGGCGCGACGCCGGAGCGACAAAAGGAAACGAAGCCGAAAGACGAGCCGCCGTATTCACGCGAATGTCGAACGGCACTCCCACATGCGGATACAGGTCATAGAAATTGACAATGCCGCGCGGATCTTTCGGGCCCGGAAAGCGCGTCGTAGAAAAGACGACATGCTGACCGCGCTCCACCAGCGTGGAATTCAAAATGAGTGCCGGAATTTCAGTTCCACGAGCGGCCCAGTCGGAAAGGTAGGTATCCTCTTCAGCCGGAACAGGCGAGGTGCCGGGATTGTGGCCGACGCAGGCCGGCTTTTCGCGAACTCTACAAACCTCGCAGGCCGGCTCCGGACTCAAGCCGTTGATAACCGCCCATTTCTGTTCGAGCGCCCATCCACGATCGATCTCGGGATGCGGCCTGAACAGAGGGATCAGTACCCGCCAGAAATCGGGGCTGGTTAGTCCCCACGCCACTTCATCGATCGCCGAAGCGCGCGCGTTTTCGGCTACACAATTCGGATCCACATTTCCCGCAAAGCTGGCCGCATAAATCATGGAACCGAGCGAGCCGCCCGAAACGGAACTGATGAGCGCCACCGATTTGCGAAAGCCGTTGGCGCCTTTACGATCGGGAAACATGCGGTCCAGGCGCTCGAGCACTTCGGCCGTCCAGGCAGCGGCCTGAATACCTCCGCCCGGCGTCGCCACGAGTATCAGGCGGCGATGCCCCGCGTCTTTGGCCCGCTCGGAAAGGTAAGTCGCGGGCGTGCGAAACCGGTTCGGGTCGAGACCCGCAAGCTTCTTGACGGTGCGCGACGTCTCCACACGAAAGTAATAGTCCGATTGCGGCACTGAGGCGGTAATCGAGGCCAGAACGATCAGGCTGGCCAGCAGCGGAAACCGGTAGCGATCGACAAAAAATGTGAGCGCGGAAAGAAACCAGCACGCCACAATCAAAAACAACAGCACGTACGCGAGCGCCGGAACCGAAGCAGGCGTCGAGGTAATGTACGACTTGTTGTAGCCCACAATGACGTACGTGGCCAAGGCGAGCAACGCCAGCGTCAGCGCGAATACATGTCCGGAACTCAGTTTCAACCGCCTGCCCTGCGGCGTGACAATCGTTGAGAAGTATCCTTGCCCGGCGGCTTCGAAGATCTGATACGGCCATTGGCTGAAGCCGCCGAAGCCGAATTTGACGCGGCGCACAAAAAACGCCACGGGCGATCGCGAGCCGGGCGATGGCCAGCAGTAGAGATCGTCCAGGCGCTTTTCCAAAAACGGCAGACGATAAACGGGAAATATCAAAAAGGGCGGCGGATGCGGCGTAACGTCGGCATTCGTGAGCGCAAGTTGCACGATCTTTGCAAGCAGCGCCATCGCAAGCGCGCTCAGAAACGCGAGCACCGCCGCGCTGAGTGTCAGTCGCCAATGCTCCAGCCCGGTACGAGCAATAACGGTAGCGACCAGCACGACGGCCGGTAACGTTCCAAGCACGAATGTGAGCCCCGGGCGTTTCTGCGAAACATCGAAACACTGCGGCGAATCCGGATCGTCGCTGAAGCGCAGCGCGCCGTAGTGCAGCACAAGATTAATGGCAGTGATAGCAGTAAAAGCGAGCAGAAAGGCACTGAAGGAGACAACGAAGGCGTTGTACCAGATCGCTCCCGCGTCGTTTTGCTGATCGAAAAGATTACCGAACAGCGACTTCGCGGCGGTGAACTGAGAAACCGGCCCGATGGCAGCGAGCAGGAGCAACGTCAGCAGCGGTACACGCAGGAAAAAGCCCAGGCGCAGGGCCCTCCCCACTAGAAACCAGTTCATTGTTTTCAGTTCAACTGTACATGGCCACAACGAACTCGAATGCGCAGGCTCGAGTCGCGCGCGTTCGAGCTACTCCGGCCCCTGCGCACCAGCTCCCTTATGGCGTCCGGCAACTACCGAGTCCAGGAACTGATATCTCGCGCGTTCCGTATCCGGTGCGGCCTGCGTTTTCGGACCGACATGCATCACCGGAAAGTCGCTCGGTGCATAGCGCGGCCACTCCGGCAGGCCGCGGCCGTTCGGATCTCCCGTCTTTGCGAAATTTGTCCAGTACGAGGAGATCTGATCCGAAACGCGGCGGTCCGTCTCCGTCCAGGGAAGTTTTTTCCAGTCGAGCGTCTGAAAGACGTATTCAATATCGGCGGAATGGTACGCACCGCGGCTCGGGCCGCCGCCTTCCACCGGAGGCGCCTGTTCGAAGTGATACCGGTACGCCTTCACGCCCGGTGTATGCGCTTCGAATTCGAGCCACTTCCAGGTCGAGTACGCAATGAACTGAGCGCTCGCCAGTTGCCCCGCCGAATGCTCTATCTCTTCCGGCGTGGCGGCCGGGAACAGCTTCAAAGCCTGCGCCTCTTGCGGGCCGAACATCTGCTTGAGCTTTGCGTCGTAGTTTTCGCGCGTGTGCGGATTTTTTCCGAAGAACGCAGCGTCGTTCATTTCATCGCGATTCCATCCGGCAAGCACCGCGACATGATTCTGCTTCTGCGCTTGATAAATTTCGAGCGGCGATTCGGGGAAAAAATAGCCGTCGACATTCGGCCAAAAGCGGAACACGTTGTGCCCCTTCATCGCTGCGTCCAACAATTCCTGTGCGGATTTAGCGCGCAGTTCTTTCAGCGTGGGCGTGTTCATCTCGCGTGCGAAGCGTGCGCCGTTCTCTTCGCTCTGTGCAAGTGTTGGAAACGGCGCGGCGAAGCCGAAATTGCCGCCGCTCTCGCCTATCGCCTGCTTGAACAGACCGGCAGCCAGCGGGCTCGTCACCTGCGCATTTACCGACATCGACCCGGCCGATTCTCCGAAAATCGTGACGTTCGCAGGATCGCCTCCAAACGCGGCGATGTTCTGATGCACCCAGCGCAACGCCGCGAGCTGATCGAGCAGTCCGTAGTTGCCTGAGGCGTTACGGCCGGATTCTTTGGCAAGCTCCGGATGCGCGAAGAAGCCAAAGATTCCTAGCCGGTAATTCATGCTGACGACCACAACGCCTTTCCTGGTGAGATTTTCGCCATCCTGTCGCGGCTCCGATGCCGCCCCGGCCTGAAAGCCGCCGCCGTAAATCCACACCATGACCGGCAGCGGCGTACTCACATGTGCCGGCGTCCAGACGTTCAGGTACAGACAGTCCTCGCTCGGCCCCTTGTCGCGAAAGACCATGTCCTGAAAAACACGCCCCTGCATGCAGCGTGCGCCGAACTCGTCGGCTTTGCGTACGCCCTGCCAGGCAGGCGCAGGTTGCGGCGGCTGCCAGCGCAACGCGCCGGTCGGCGGCGCGGCGTATGGAATTCCCTTGAAAACACGCACCGCCCCATTCGCAGTGAGCGTGCCTTCCAGCAAACCCGAAGCGGTCCGCACCGGCACAGCGGCGGCAAGAGATATTGAGGCGAGAAGAGACAACATAAATTTCATCGTGGAAGCCTAGTAGAGAATGCTATCAGGACAGAAGCGCGCGCCAAAAGCGGCCCGCGCGCCCGATCATAAACCAGAAGGCGTACTGCACCATCGCTTCCGCCCATTTTGAAAGCGTGCCGGTTACATAGGTCGTACACACGCGCAGCCCGGCAACGCGCCTCATAGTGACCGTCTGAATCCCCATTGCCGCCGCCGGGAGCGCCACCATCAGGAAGAAACCGGCATCAGAATGCCGGCATTGCCAACCTTATGAATAGCTCGATTCGAAGCGACGTCGTGTTGCCCGCGAGAAGCGGATAGTTGGAACAGCACTAGCCAGCCTACGGTATTTACCATTCCGCCGGTGCCTGATTTCGCTACTCGAGGGGAATTATATCGGGCAAAATTAGCGGGGTTTCCGTAGTGCATTTTGACGAAAAATGGTACAGTACAGGCAAGCAAAGCGGTTTTTTGCTCGAACTGTTGCCGTTGCCGAAGAAATTGGCCGGGCGGGCACTTGCCCTGTGGCTGCCATTTGCCGTCTCAATTTCAGGAATATGCACCGCAGCTTTTCCCCCAGCCGGTATCCGAATACCTGCCGGTCGCAATTACCAGCGGAAAATTCAGGACCTGCTGGAACAAAGCCACGCTTTTTCCGGGCAAGGACAATTCGAAGAAGCCTGTCAGGCCGCCGCCCAGGCGAATGAACTCGCGCAGCGCTTCCGCGACAAGCGCTGGCGCGCCAAAGCACTGCTCGTCGCCAGCGCCTGCCGCATTCGCCTGTTCGACTATCGTCAGGCGCAGCAGGCAGCCGAAACAAGCCGTCAGCTTGCTCTCGAGGTTCATGAACAGGGAGACGCAGGAGCAGCCACCGTCAATCTCGCCACCATCTATCTCCAGCTCGGCGATTACCGCTTAGCTGGCAAAGAGGCTGGTTATGCCGCTGATCTGCTCGCGGGACAGCCCAACAAGCAGCGGCTGGTGAAGGCTCTTCTTATCTATGCGGATACCGAAGCTGAGCGCGCCCGAAACCAGATGGGAGCGCAACGCCGCAGCGGAAACGGACCATCCGCCCAGAGCGAACTGGCCCAGCTCGAGCGCAACTACCGCCGCGGCATCGACGTGGCCCATGCGGCCGGTCTGTCGCATCTGGAGGCAAATCTTTGGGAAGAGCTAGGTTACTCGCTTCTGCTGGCGCATCATCCCGAAAAAGCCGAGCATCCGCTTGCCAAAGCCTGGTCGCTCGAAGCCGCCAACCACGATGAAGACGGGCTCGCAAATAACGAAGCCCATCAAGCCGAGTTGCAGCTTCAAAAAGGAAATTATGAACACGCGCTCAAGCTGATCAATCGCGCTTTCGCCTCGCGCAGTGTATCGTTCCGTACAACACCGCAGTTTTATCCACTCCATATCCGCGGGGTCCTGCTCGAGAAACTGAATCGTGAAAACGAGGCACTGGCCCAATTGCGGCAGGCGGTAAATGCCGCCAACGAATGGCGCCAGGGGGCGCTCCCGGGTGATGCAACCAGCACACGGACCGTGGTCGTGCTGCATGATGTCTATCACGATTACGCGCAACTCGCAGCCGATCTGTCGCTCCGCAACCACGACAACGAACTTGCCCGCGACGGCCTCAAGGTGCTGGCGGAAAATCGCGCTGCCAACTTGCGTGAAGAGATCACGCTGACTCTGTCACGCAAACAACAATTGCCCCCGCATTATTTTGATCTGCTGCGCGAGCTGCAGCGTGCCCAGGCGCGGGTCAGCCTGGGCGAGAATCACCCCGAAGATAAGGTCCGCTTGCAGCAGGTGCGGCTCGAAATCGGCAGCATCGAAAACAAATTTGGGGTTCGCCTTCAAAATAGCCTGCAAAATGTCGAGAGGAATTCCCCTCAGAATTCACTTAGAGGTATACAGCGGCGTTTGTCCGCTGAGCAGGCGCTCCTCAGCTTTTGCCTGGGACCGGATCAATCGTTCCTTTGGACAGTGACGGCGGACCGGGTGAGCGTCTATAAATTGCCTCCGGAGAAGGAAATAGCGGATATAGCCAGACAATTTTCGCGGGATGTGGCGCTCGGCCGGGACCCCAAAACGGCCGGCTTGAAGCTTAGCCGCCAGCTTTTCGGGAAATTGCCGCGCGATGTGTGGAATAAATGCCAGTGGTTATTAGCAGGGGAAGGGCCGCTTCTAGAAGGCATTCCGTTTTCGAGCCTCGTCGATCTTTCGAGCGGTTATCGCGTCACTTTTTTGACGGAAACGCACACCATTCGCCTGATTCCCAGTGAATTATTCCTGCTTTCCGCCGATAAGATTAGAGCAGAGCCATTGTTTGTTGGCATAGGAGATCCCATTTATAACGCTGCCGATTCGCGGAGAAGCCAGCACGAAGGGACCGATCAGGCTCCTAACCGCGCCTCCCTCGCTCTCGCCCGCCTGGCCGGCAGCGCCCGTGAAGTGCGCTCCGCGGCGCGTGAAAGCCGCCTGCCGCAAACTCGCATCCTTACCGGGCCCGCGGCAACTATTGCCGGCGTGCGATCCGCTATAGCAGAGAATCCCGAAATCCTGCACTTTGCCGTTCACGTCGTGGCGCCCGAAGGAGAAACGTCGCAGGCGGCGCTTGCCCTGAGTCTAACGAAAGACAACATGCCGGAGCTTCTGACCCCGGAGGCCATCGCCGTCATGCGGGTACCGGGAAGCCTGGTGATCCTGAGCGGCTGTTCCTCGGAAACGGGCGAAGTGCTGCCGGGCGCGGGATTAATGGGACTGAGCCGCGCCTGGCTGTTAGCCGGTGCTTCCGCGGTGGTCGTCAGCGCATGGCCGACGCCGGACGATTCCGGCCGCTTCTTTTCCTCTTTTTATAGTCATTTCAGCGCAACTTCCGGCGTGAGCCTGGGCCAGCGCGCCGCTCGCGCTCTCGAACAGGCGCAACTCGATATGCAGCAGGGCACGGATTATCGCCGTTGCCCGAAATTCTGGGCAGCGTATTCCATTATTTCGAAGGAGTAACGAAGATCATCATGGTGGCGACTCATCACAATAGTCAGGCGACCGCCGAAAGCAGCAAAAACCCGGTCGAAGAAGCAAAGACTTCGAAATCCACCTTTCCGTCGGTGGATTGGGCGCTGCTCGTCACCCAGGTCAAACAGGGCGAAGATGCCGGCATGGAGCACCTCTATAAGCTGTTCAGCCGCGGTATCCGTTACTACCTCTGCCGGCAGCTAGGGCCGCAGGAGCTTGAAGACAAAGTTCACGATACCTTTCTGATTGTCGTCAACGCCATTAAGCGCGGCGATTTGCGCGAGCCCGAACGTCTGATGGGTTTCGTGCGCACCGTCGTCCGGCGCCAGGTCGCCGCTTACATCGAAAATGCCGTTCACACCCGGCGCGAGCAGGCCGACCTGGAAAGCGGCGTAACCGTCGCCGACAAGAGCCAGAATCCGGAGCAAGAAGCCATCGGGCGGCAACGCGCTGAGCTGATGAAAAGCGCTTTGCAGGCCCTGAACGAGCGCGACCGCGAGATTCTGATCCGGTTCTACCTGAAAGAACAGTCCCAGGAGCAGATCTGCCGCGAAATGTCGCTGACCGAGACGCAGTTCCGGCTGCTCAAATCGCGCGCCAAAGCAAAGTTCGGCGAGATCGGTAAGAAAAAACTGGCCAGCAGCGGAATTTTTTCGGTTTTCGTGAGAGCAAGTGCGGGCTAGCCGCCACATATTCAGCAGGAGAAGAAGACTCGATTTCATTGGACGGGATTTTGTATGACAAATCCGAACCTTGCACATCCGAATGAAGAGGCGCTGGAGCGTTTTCTTCTTCGACGGTCCGACGACCAGGAGTTGGAGCTCGTCGAGACACACATCTTGGCGTGCGAAGACTGTATTACGCGGCTGGAAGCCTTGGAAACGCAGCTTGTCGACTTGAAAACGGCGTTGGTAGCCACACGCGACGAACAGTTACAGCAACAGTTCGCGCAGCGCCCCTCTTTTTGGGGAAAATGGCTCACGTTCCGGCACGTCTCCTGGGCAGGCGCGGCCTGTGCGGCTCTGGCAGTTGCGTTCGTCGTCACGCCAGGCGTACGACATCCGAACAGCATCCCCGTAACCGAGCGATCCCTCTCCGCTTGCGCTGCCTCCGACGCGAATCTGGCGAGTTGCCGCGGCGTAGAAACCGCTGCTTTGCCCGCCGGTACACCGTTAAGTCTCAGGCTGGATACGACCGACATCCCCGCCGGCCCGGTCGATGCACAGATCGTCAATGGCAATGGCCGCGAGATCTGGCAGGGTCAGACAGCCGTCCAGAACCAGCGTGCGGAGCTGAAACTGCCGCGCATCGGCGAGCCCGGACCGTACTTCCTCAGACTCTACGCGCCAAGCGCAAGTTCAGAACACGAACTGCTGCGCGAATACCGCTTCGAAGTAAAGTAGCTTACTTATACTCGATGGTGCTCTCGCCCGAGTACTTATGATAATCGCGGAAGTCGATGACATTCTTCGAACAGATCGAACTTCCCCGCTGGCAGCTTAGATTTTCAGCATGCACAGGCAGCAGAAACTTCTGCGTTCCGAGCGGTACTTCCTCCCAATCCACCGCCGAGGCGACCGAGTCGTCCGGAAAATCTTTGGGAATGTTATCGGCTTGCATCTCGAGCCGGCGCACCTGCGCCGTCGCCTTATCCACCCAGATGCTTCCGCTGTAAGCCGGCCGCAGCGTCTGCCCTCCCACCTGAATCGTCCAGTTCGAATTGCGCAGTGCAACTTTGAAATCGTAGATCGCCGCGGGCGTTTTTCCGACAGTAGCGGATTGGTAAAACTTGAATTCCGTCCGCGTCTCGGGATCGAATAGCCCGCCGAGCACAGACGCAAACTCACCCGTGGAGGTGGTGCCGCCGATCTCCATCATGCTCTTGTTCGTCCGTTTCCCGCCCACTGTAATCGCGCTGTACTTCTCCCGGCCATCTTCATAGAGCACTTTGGCCGTCACAACATCCACCGGCTGAAACCCTTCCGAGCGCGATTGTTCGACATAGCGCGTCGTATTCTGCTGGCAGAGAAAATTGGGAAGCCCCTGCGCAAATGTGCGCGACCAGTCCCTCGTGCGCTCGATCAACTGGTCATACGCATTGATATGTTTGGCCGCGGTCTTGGAATCATCGATCGTGAAGTCGATTGCATCGCCTTCTTTCTTGGTCGCTGGCTTCGTTTCTGCAATTTTTGGCGGCGCAGCCGTTTCGTCCCCGCTCGCCTCGTCTGAATTTGCCGGCTTGCCGCGCCGGAGCACAGGCCGGTCAGGCGCATCCGGAGTCTTAAGAATGGTCGGCTGCGCCAGATCCTGGCTGGCCTGAACCTGCGTGTCGCCGCCGGGCGCATTAGCCAGCATCTCGACTGTAACCGCCGTCAGAAACCCTTCGTTGTCTTCGGCGGCTGCAACATGTACCTTGGTTCCTTTCACAAAATCAGCCGCGGCCATGCTGTTGCCCGCCCGCAGCCAGCTGGTCTTTGACGCTACAGTCATCGTCAACAGCCGGCCATCCGCGGTCGCGACTTGCAGCTTCTTCCCGTCATTTGAGGCCACCACTCCATTCGCCTCGATCGTCGGCTGCTGCTCGGCCTTCGTCTTCTCCTGGCGCCCGCGCGAAGGTAGTGAAAGCCCGCCCGACCCGGGCCCCTGGCCGGGCGGATAGCCCATCGGGGGTCGCTGGCCCGGATATTGAAACGCGCTCAAGGGCCAGACGAGCGCTAGAACCAGAACAACTCGCACGATTTCAGGGTACGTCCTCAAGGACGTCTCTGCGGACGGGCTTGGTTTCAGGAACCTTAACCGCCGGCTTATAGGCACTTGCCGACTTATATACACTGATCGGAGGAATGACACGACGAACACTGGTAGGATCGCTGGCTGCCGCGGCCGCGCTGCATGGACAGCAACGCAGGGAGCGTACGGAATGGAAACCGCTTTTGGGTGTCCTCGGTCCTTACACGCCCGGCAACGTAGAATTCGCGCGCGCGCAGGGCTTCGACAACATGATCCTGAGCGGCGGGCCGCGATCTACGCTGAACGCGCTCAACGTCACCGATGCGCAGCTCAACGACATCAAAGCCACCCTCGCGAAACACAACATGCACGTTTCGGCGTTTCAGATCGACGGCAGCCACATCGACCCGAACCCGGACAAGCGCGCGCAAACCAACGAGTACTTCGTAAAAGCCATCGAGCTCGCAGGCAAACTCGGCGTGCCTTACATCGGCACCTGTTCCGGCAAAGACGCCTCCAAGCCATTTCAAGAACAAGTCGACGACATCGTGCGCGTGTACAACGACAAGTATTTCGCTGCCTGCGAGAAAAACAAAGTCAAGTTACTCTGGGAGCCGTATCCTGGTAATCCGAACATCGCCACCAGCCCGGCCGGCTACCGCGCGCTCTTTAAAGCATTCGGCAGCTCACCCTACGTCGGACTCCAATATGATCCATCGCACCTCGTCCGCCAGTTCATGGATCCCATCGAGACCGCGCGCGAATTCGCCGACAAGATTTACGACGTGCACCTAAAGGACACCGAGATCTTGTGGCCGGTCCTGCGCGCCGGCGGCATCGATCCGGTAGACCACGCGCATTGGTGGCGTTATCGCATACCGGGTATGGGCTCGATTGTCTGGCGCGATTTCTTCAGCATTCTTCAGGACGTCGGCTACCGCGGCGCCATGAGTATCGAACAGGAAGACCCGCTGTATGGAGCCGGAACCAATCACGGCGCGGATTTCAGCGACGATTTCAAAATGGGCTTCATCATGGCCAAGCGTTATCTCGCGCAGTACGTGCCTTAGCTTCCGCAACGCAGCCGCTCCCCGCATGTCCAAACTGATCAACCGCCGGAGCGATCTCATCGCCGAAATGCTCGACGGCTTTCTGGCGCTCTATCCGGGGTTATCGCGCCTAGCCGGACACAACGTGCTCGTCCGCTCCGATTGCGATGAAGTGCGCGACCGCCAGGTCGCGATCATCTCCGGCGGCGGCAGCGGCCATGAGCCCGCACACGCCGGCTACATTGGCGCCGGTATGTTGAGCGCGGCCGTCGCAGGCGAGATCTTTACTTCGCCAAGCGTGGAATCGATTCTGGCGGCTATTCGTACAGTCACTGGCCCTTTGGGTGTTCTGCTGGTCGTGAAGAACTACACCGGCGATCGCCTCAACTTCGGCTTAGCCGCTGAGATGGCGCGCGCCGAAGGCTTCCTGGTCGATATCGTGCTCATAGCCGATGACGTGGCGCTTGCGCGCAACGCCGACCATGCGGGCCGCCGCGGTCTCGCCGGTACGATTCTTGTTCATAAGATCGCCGGAGCGGCTGCTGCCGCCGGACTCGATCTACCGCAGGTTGCATCGCTGGCCCGCGCCGCTGCGGGCGAAGTCGCCACCATGGGCGTAGCGCTTTCGGCCGGTACTGCTGCCAGCTTTGATCAACCCGCCTTCCTGCTGGAAGGTGAGGTGGAACTCGGCCTGGGCATTCATGGCGAGCGCGGTGTCCGTCGCATCCCGCGCGCGCCCGCCGACACACTGGTGGACCATTTGCTGAGCGAAATTGTTTCCGCTCTTCGCTTGCGGCCAGCCGAGCCGCTTGCTGTACTGATCAACAATCTGGGTGGCACCACCGGCATCGAGCTCGCTATCGCCGCCCGCAAAACCCTCGCGTTTCTTAACGAGCGAAGTTTCAACGTTTCCCGCCTCTACGCCGGAACATTTCTTTCTTCCCTCGACATGGCCGGTATCTCGATCTCGCTTTTGCGCACCGATGAAGACCGCCTGAAATGGCTCGATGCGCCGACTACCGCACCTGCCTGGCCCAACGTGCTGAAACGATCGCCGGGAGCGTTGATCCCACGCTACTATTCCCTTCCTTCCTCCCTTGAGGGCGCGACGCCGCACACGCCCGAAACCGAGGCCGGCCGTAAAGCTCAGCTCGTGCTCCACCGTGTCTGCGTCGCCTTGATAGCGGCTGAAGAAAAGCTCACCGCATTGGATCAGGCTGTCGGCGATGGCGATCTCGGCCGCAATATGCAGCGCGCTGCCGCTGCACTACCCGAAAACCTGCCCTTCGACGATTTCCCCCAATTCTTAAAAGCAATCGGAAGCAGGCTGCAAGCTGTCCTGGGCGGCTCGTCGGGTCCTCTATACGGTGTGCTGTTCCTGCGAGCCGGCAGCGCTCTTGAATCCGGAGCGCAAAATGACCCCAAGCTTTGGGCCGCCGCCGCGCTCGATGGCTGTGAAGCCATCGCAGAACTCGGCGAAGCGAGACTCGGCGATTCGACCATGCTCGATGCGCTCGTTCCATTTGCCCGCATGCTGAAAGACCGGCTCAACGACAACGCATCCTTACAGGAATCGCTTCTCGACGCTCTGGAGGCCGCTCGCCGCGGTGCGGAAAACACCGCCAAACTCGTTGCCCGCCGCGGACGCGCCAGCTATCTCGGCTCGCGCAGCGTCGGTCATCGGGATCCCGGGGCGGTCGCCGCCGTTATCTGGCTCGAAGCAGCCGTCGAAGAGCTCCTCGCGTAAAATACTCCTGAGCCTCGCGCCATAAGTCCGGGTAACAAGTGGAGGATCCTTACTCCAGTTGCTTCAAATGCGACCCCGGCGGCTGGTTCAAAACAAACTTCGCCGGCGTTATATCTCCCGCATTAAACTTGATGTCCTTGATATCGAGCACAACTTCATAGCCGTCTTTGGGCCGCTGAATGTCGATGGTCGCCGGGAACGCGATTCCGTTGTGCGCCTGCCAGTTCGAGTAGCGCGTCTCGCTTAAAATCTCGCCATTTTTGTCGAATGTCTTCTGGCGGTTGATCTGCAGCGTATAGCGGTCGAAATACACGTTGCGCAGTGGAAAATAATGATCGCTGTCATGACCGATCATCATCAATATGTACGTCGCCCTGGTCTCGTTGGTGTCGTCCTCGGCGAAGGTGATATCGCCGGGATCGGGCGGACGGATCAACAGCGCGTGCAGAAACGCCGTCGGCCGCAGGTTTTCGAGTTTGTTGTTGGAAGCCGCAGGCGCGTCATTGCGGCCTTCAATGAACTGGCTCTTCACCGGGATTGATACGCGAAACTCGTTACCGGTTGAGACCATGTCGAAACCCGTCGAATGAATCACCGGATCCAGTCCGATGACTCGAATATTGTCCGGCCGTAAGAACAAAATGTAACCCGTAACTGTCGGATAGTCGGTTACCTGCCCGCCAAATAGACTTCCGATCGAAGGCGACATGTCGGTCTTGATCGTGAACGACTGGATCGGATCGTAAATCTGGTGCAGGCGCTGGATCAGCTCTTCTTTGCTCGCGCTAAGCAGCGGTTTCGGAACCTTTTGTCCTTGCGGTGCCACGGTCCGCCGGCGCACCAGGCAGCCGGCTTGCCAAAACATCAGGAAAACTAAGAAGAAGCTGGTAAGCTCGCGCCTTGGGCGCAAGGGGGCCATGTCTGAAGTGTAGTAAACGCCTTCGGGATGTCCGCCCGAATACACTTTTTGATGAATCGGGACTACGGAGCCAATGTGCGCGCCAGCTCGAACGCTCCCTCAGCCTGCCATTCCGTGCGCGGCTCCGCCGCGGCGCGCGCAAACATCCAGAGCCGGACGCGCTCATACTCGAGACCGGCCAGTTCCGCAAAGCGGCGCATTGTGTTCTCCGCATCGACGCGCATCCGCGCATCGCAATTAAATAAATGCTGCGTCGCATCGTACGCCGGATCGCCGAGAAATGGTTTCGGATCGATTACAAGCCACGGCTCTCGCTCGGCGCGCAGAACATTTCCGGCATGCAGGTCGGTGGCCAGCAGGACTTGTTCATCCGCATTTTCCGGGAGCTCCCGGAATAACTCCAGCCCGGCGCGCACAAGTCCGGAATCGGGCCAGTGCTCTGCTTGATTCAGTGTTTCGCTGCTCCAATAGGCTGCCATCGCAGAGAGCGGGCGAAAACGGTGAGGTTCGGCGGGCCTGCGCCACAAGCGCCGAAGCAACTGCGCAAGCACCACGTCCTGCTCCGGCTCAGGAAGCGCACGCAAAGCCGTACCAGGATCGCACTCCTCGATCAGCATGGCATTCAAATCGTCGTCTGCGGCAAGCAGCCGTACCGTCGGGTCGCCGTTCCAGAATCGCAGCCCGTCGATCTCGTGCTCGCCTTCCATATGCGGTATTCCAAGCTTCAGCACGGCTCCCGTTCCGTCGGTCAGTTTTGCCGGCGCCACCCAGGAGCAACTCACTTCGTCGCTGTCGAAGGGCTCCGCAAGAGTCAGGGACCAGCGTTCGGCAAGCTCTCTCAATACAGCAGGCAATCGAGCCAGCCAGGTAGCTCCCTTGGCATCTTTGCTGCACGTTGCGGCAAGCCGGCTCGGAATTTTCACAGACACACTTATATTTTTCGAGCCACCGCATCTACCCCTTCGTGTCTACCGGTTGACTACCAAGTCATGTTGACCAAAATTCGAGGTTCTAAGTACCATAGCATTCGTGCCTAAAATCGTAATCCAGATTTTATCCGTTCTTTTAATTCCCCTTTCGGCTTGTCTCAATTGCCGCATGCTTAGTCGGACTTGATTCAGTTACGGGATCGCTCAACGGGACGGTGAAGTAATGTTAAGGTTCCTGTGCGTGTTTTTGCTTCCGGTGGTGTCCGGTTTCCCACAAGCGCAAACAATTGACTGGGACACCCTGCTTCACGATTTAGTGAGCCAGGATCCTGCAAAGAGCAAGGCCGCCGGCGAGCAGTTTTTCAATGACATTGCGCCGCGTCTCTGCCATGAAGAGTCATCCCTTGCAGCGAACGAACTGGCCGGTTCGCTCGAATATTTTGCCGATAAAGACAGCAAGGTACGTCTACAGGTATCGGCGCTACTTTCCGTTATTCCGATGTGCCGTGGTACCGATTCCGCAACGGTGCTCGCGTCGGCAGTCCCTAAGATCATCGAGCACATACATGATCCGGCAAAGCGAATTCGCGAGAATTCGGTACGGACCCTGGCATTCCTTCAGCCCGATATTCCACCCGAAGCAGTTAGCGTCCTGATTAAGAACTCAGACAATCCGGAACGCGATCTGGCTTCTCTCGCAGCTTATGGTCTGGTACTCGTCGCCGGCAAGAATGCGGAAGCCAGGAACGCCCTGTTGGATTTGCTCTCTCTCAGCTCGCCCAAAGAAAAGCAACTGCTCGCCATCGGCGCCATCGGTGCCGCACACAGTCAGGATGCGGCCCTGGTCCAAGCCTTAAGAGAATTCCTGCTTTCCCCTCAGCCCGATCTGGCGAGCGCTTCTGTCCACTCGATCGCAAACTGCGGCCCGCCATGCATTTGGATCACTCATGAACAGCTCGAAACCTTTGCGGCGGGACCGCACCCCGAGGACCTGAAGCGCCTGGCGCAGTCCTTAGCCGATCAATATAAAGCTGCGCAGTGATTGAAACGCTCTGCGCAGCATTCTTTCCTTATCGCCCAATCACCCCAAAAACTCTAGCCTTTTCCACCCGCCAGAGATTTCCTGCCCCACGCCCGCACTACCAGTTGTGCCCCGCAATCGGCCACAGCTCGACTGATTCATGTCCGCGCAAGCTCCAGCTCTCCCCAAACCCAAAGCTGCCAAAGGTTTACGCGGACTTCCCTTCCCGAAACCGGGCGAAATCGGCATCCCCGTCGCCGTCCTCGCCATCGTCATCGCGCTTATCACGCCGATGCCGCCGTTCCTTCTCGATGTCCTCATCGTCCTCGATATTGCCATGTCCGTCGTCGTCCTCATGGTCACGATGTACATCATCAAGCCCGTCGATTTCAGCGTTTTTCCAACAACCTTATTACTGCTCACGCTCTTCCGTCTCGCTCTTAACGTCAGCTCCGCGCGCTTAATCCTGCTCAACGGCAATAGCGGCACCGCCGCCGCCGGCCATGTCATCGAGGCATTCGGCAACTTCGTCGTCGGCGGCAATTATGTTATCGGCGCGGTCATCTTCCTGATTCTGATCGCCATCCAGTACGTCGTCATCAACCACGGCGCGGTGCGCATCTCCGAAGTTTCCGCGCGTTTCACTTTGGACGCGATGCCCGGCAAGCAGATGTCGATCGACGCCGAAATGAACGCCGGCCTGATCGATGAAGCCGAAGCCCGCCGCCGCCGGCGCGCGCTCGCCGCCGAAACCGAATTCTATGGAGCCATGGACGGCGCATCCCGCTTCACACAGCGCGACGCGGTCGCCAGCATTCTTATCACCAGTATCAACATCATCGCCGGCTTTCTGATCGGCGTCCTGCAGCACGGCATGGAGCTCAAGCGCGCCATGCAGACCTACACCGTGCTCACGATCGGCGACGGCCTCGTTACCGTCATTCCCGCGCTCATGATCTCGGTCTCGGGCGGCCTCATCGTGACGCGCGCGACGTCTGAAAATAAAGTCGGGGAAGAATTCCAGAAACAGCTCTTCAGCAAATACCAGCCGCTGCTGCTCACGAGCGGCGTGCTCATCGTGCTCGCTGCCTTTCCCGGCCTGCCGACCATTCCCTTTCTCCTGCTCGGCGGCGGCATCGGAACCGCAGCCTGGCTCAAGCGCAAAAAGGCGCATAGCGAAGTCAAGAGCGAAACAGCCGCACCCGTCGCCAATCCAAAGGAGGAGCTCGAATCGCTGCTGCGTGTTGAGCCGATTGCGATTGAAGTTGGCCTCGGCCTCGCCGGTCTGGTGGCGGGCGGCAAGTCCTCTCCGCTGCTCAAACGCATCGCCGGCATACGCCGCCAGTTCGTCACCAATCTCGGCTTTCTGCTTCCGCCCGTTCGCGTCACTGATAATCTCTCCCTGCGCGCGCGCGAATACGTCGTGCTGCTCAAAGGCACCGAAATCGGGCGCTATGAGCTCATGCCCGGCAACGAATTGGCCGTGCCCACAGCCAGCGCGAAAAAAGATTTCGCGGGCGCTCAAACGCGCGAACCTGCTTTCGGATTACCCGCTCTCTGGGTGCCCGGCGATCGCGTCGAAGCTGCCCGCGCCGCCGGCTACACCATCGTCGATGCCGTCAACGTAATCGGCACCCACTTTTCCGAACTCGTCAAACATTACATGAGCGAGATGTTCTCGCGCCAGGATTCGAAAACCTTCTGCGATCGCGTCGGACAGGAGAACGCCAAGCTTATTGAAGACCTGGTGCCCAAGCTGCTGCCGCTCTCCACGGTGCAGAAGGTCCTGCAGAATCTGCTGCGCGAGCGAGTGTCGATCCGCGATGGCGTTTCGATTCTCGAAGCGCTTAGCGAAGCCGCTCTCACATCAAAAAATCCGGTGCTGCTCACCGAGTTCGCGCGACAGGCCATTCGCCGCACCGTGACGAAACCGTATCTCAATCAGAAAGGCGAGCTGCCCGCGTTCTTCCTCGAGCCCGTGCTCGAACAGACCATCGAAAGCGCTGCCCAGCACACCGATCAGAACAGCATTCTGGTGCTCTCGCCGCAAGCGGTGCGCGACATCGTCGCCCGCATCGAGCGCAAGATCGGTAAGCGCGAAACGCCGACTATCATTCTCACCGCCGCGGGCGCGCGCTTCTTCCTGCGCCAGATGCTCGAAGCGCCGCTGCCCAACGTCTTCCCGCTCTCCCACAATGAAGTCCCGAGCGGCGTGAAAATTCTGTCTCTGGGGTCTATCTGATGAAACTGAAATCCTATTTTGCCGATTCCGTGCAAAGCGCCATCGACCAGGCGCGCGAGGAGCTTGGCCCCGACGCTATGCTCGTCAGCAGCTCCCAAACCAGCGCGGATCTGCGCGATCTCGGCGCCTGGGAAGTCGTCTTCGGCCTCGAATCGGCCAACGGCAATGCGCCCAAAACCGAGACGCGAAGCCACGCCGCAACCCCCGCCACGAGCGAAGTTGTGCTGCGCGAATTAGCGGAGCTTCGCAAGCAGATGGAATCCTTTGCGGCTTCTATTTCGCGTACGCAGCTTTCACAAGCAACCGAACAGTTCGCACCCGAAGTCGCACGTGTTTTCGATCGTCTTATCACTCTCGGTTTCTCACACGAACTCGCGCGCGAGCTTACTGAAGCCGCCGCTCATCGCCTGCCGCGCGATCGTAACGATCTCTTTACACGCGAGTTGCTGCGCGCCAACCTCGAACACGAGCTCTCCGGGCGTTTCTCTGTCGCGCCACAGCTTGCCGAAGACAAAGCGATCCTGCTCGTCGGCGCTCCGGGCGCAGGCAAGACTAGTTCGCTCGTCAAAATCGCTCTGCAGTACGGCATCAAGGCGCACCGTCCGCTGCGCTTGCTCTCGCTCGATACGCTGCGCATCGGCGGCGTCGATCAGCTCTCGAAATACGCTCGCATCCTCGGCACGGCTCTGCACCTCGTCGAAGATTCGAGCGGCCTCGAAACCGCGCTCGCGCAAAACGCCGCATCCGCGCTGACGCTTATCGACACGCCCGGTTTTGGCGCAGCCGATGAAGCGGAGCTCGACGAACTTGCTCGCGTCGCACGCCTTTTGCCGCTTGAAATTCACCTTGTACTGCCGGCCCACACGCGCCTCGATGCCGCCGAACGCATCGCGCGCCGTTTCGCCGTGCTCGAACCGGCCAAACTGCTCGTCACGCACATGGATGCCGTGAGCGGTCCGGCCATACCCATCGAACTTGCCATTAAAACCTCGCTGCCGCTTTCCTTTTTCGGAACCGGCCAGCAGGTACCCGAAGATTTGCAGGAGGCCGACAAGACGGCGCTGCTTGAGGAGTTCACCCCGCGCGAACGCGCTGCGGCTTTCCGCGCCGCTTAACATCGCCCGAACACTCATATGTACGCCGCCTACGCTACCGTGGAACGAACCAAAGAAGAACGAGACGCGCTCATCCTCGAACACCTGCCCCAGGTGAACTGGATCGCCCAGCGCATTCACGAAAAATTGCCGCCGAGCGTTGAACTCGACGACCTGATTTCAGCCGGTGTCATCGGCCTGCTCGCCGCCGTTGATAACTTCGACCCGACGCGCAATACGACACTGAAGACCTACGCCGAATACAAAATTCGCGGCGCCATCCTCGACAGCATCCGCGGCCTTGACGGCATCCCGACCCACAAGCGCAAACGTCTCAAGCAGGTTCAACAAGCCATCTCCGCCGCCGAACGCCGCCTCAAAGGCACCGCCGGCGAAGAAGAAATCGCTAAGGAACTCGGCATCTCGCTCGCCGAATACCAGCAGTGGATGCTTGAGCTGCGCGCCGTTTCCCTCGGCAGCCTGCAGCAGGTCGATGGCGAAGACGTCGATATACTCCAGTTCCTGAGCGATGACGAGGACGAGACACCCGCCCGCCTGCTCGAGCGCTCCGAACTGGAGCGCGTCATCACCGACGGTATGAGCCGGATGCCAGAAAATGAGCGGCTCGTACTAAGTTTATATTACAAAGAAGAACTAAGCCTGCGCGAGATCGCCGAGGTCATGAGTCTTCACACCACGCGCATCTCCCAGCTCCGGGCGCAGGGCATTCTCCGTCTGCGCGCTCTGATGCAGCACAAATGGCCTAGTGAAAGGGGGCTGTATTGATGAGCCCGCGATTCTCAGCGAGGCGAAGATTCAAAATGATGAGCCCGCGATTCTCAGCGAGGCGAAGGTTCAAGCAATGATGGCTTCGTTCCTTCAAATTGCCGCACCGATTCTGGCCCTGCTAACGGCCGGACTGTCGCTTTTCTTATACTTGAGGCTCCGGTCCGAGTTCTACGAATTCCGGCAGCTAACGCGAAAGGCTGTTACAGAACAAGAACTTAGCGCCAAAACCAACCCGCTCGAAGTTCGTTTGGCAGAAATGGAGTTACGCCTCGCCGCGTCCGAAATGCGCCGCCAGGAAGATGCCGACTGGCTCGCCCAGTCCGAAAGCCTCAATCTCAACCGGCGCGGCCAGGTGCTCCGGCTGTACCGGCGCGGTGAATCGGCTGACAGCATTGCCGGCTCCCTCCGCATGAAACCGGGCGAGGTCCAGCTCATCATCAAAGTTTTTGAGCTCGGAAAAGCAAAAATTGACTGAAATTTTCTAAACTTCGTGCGATGAGGAAGTGAGGGTATTGTATGCGCGTTGAAAACGGACTCACAAATTCGATCGGAAGCAGTAACGGAGTCGGCTCCGCCGGACAGGCTGGCTCGAATTCGCGTGCGCAGGGAGTACAGGCCGAAGATCGCTCCTTTGACAGCGTCAATCTTTCAAGTGCGAGTGACCTCGTTGCTCTGGCCAAGAATGCTCACCCGGTAGATCGGCAGCAAAAAGTCGCCGCTTTAACCGCGCAGGTTCGCTCCGGCAGCTATCGCGTCGACAACCAGGCCGTCAGCCAGGCCTTAATCGAAAGTTTGAAGTAGGCCCATGACTCCCTCCGCCGCCCTCAAGCGAATTACCGCTGCCAATGAACAGCTCGATCATACGATCGAATCTCTGGTCGCCTTTGCGCCTGCGCCGGATTATGTCCGATCGCTTCAGGCGACGGCGAGTCTCCTGCAGGACCTCTCGTTTTCCCAGCTCACTCCATCCGAGAAAGCTCTTATCGCGGAACAGACCCGCATCCTTCAACACCGCACAGCCCAGGCCGAAGCGCTCTTCCATGCGGCCGGAACCCTGCATTTCGGCTCGCTGCTCAATAACAATACCGTTCAGAGCAGCTACGCACCCGACGGCACTGCCGATACCTACAGCGGCAGCGGCTTTCAAATCGACGGATAAACGCGCATGTCTTCTCTCTTCGCAGCACTCGGAACTTCTGCTAACGCGCTCGATGTCCTCGAGCAGGCTATGTCGGTCGTGCAGAACAATGTCGCCAACGCGCAGACACCCGGCTATGTCACCCAGACGCTGCAATTGAGTGCTGCCTTGTTCGATCCGGCCCATGGCTCGGCCGGCGGCGTGCGCGCCGGCAACATTCAGAGCGCGCGCAATAATTTCGCCGAAAACAGCGTCTGGTCCGCCAACCAGCAGCTCGGCTCGGCCACACAGCAAGCTACCAGTCTCGACGCGCTCGATAAGACCTTCGACGTCTCAGGATCAAACGGCATTCCCGGGGCGCTCACCACACTGTACAGCGCTTTTTCTGCCTGGAGCAGCACGCCATCGAGCACGACGGCGCAGCAGCAGGTGATCAATGCCGCGCAAGGTGTGGCGCAGGCTATTAACGCGACTGCAGCCAGCGCCGAAACCGTGCGTAGCCAGGCGCGGCAGCAGACTCAGAGCGTTATCAGCCAAATCAATCAGCTCACCTCGCAGATCGCCTCGCTAAACGGACAAATTCTAAGCGGCGGACAGGACGATGCCGGCCTCCAGGCGCAGCTTTATCAGAATGTGGAGAGTCTCTCCAATCTGGTCGATATCTCCGTGCAGCCGCAAAGCAACGGGACCGTGAATGTGCTCCTTGGCGGACAGGTCGGGCTGGTTACCGGAACGTCTCCGCAGGCGATTTCTGTTAAGGCAACACCGGCGCAGGCGATTTTCGACTCGAACGGCTCGGACATCACCGAGAAAGTCCATGCCGGACAGCTTGGCGGCCTGCTGCAAATCACGAATAATGTCATTCCGTCGCTGCTCGGCGATGCGACACAGCAAGGCAGTCTGAATCAGCTCGCGCAGGGCATTGCCGATCGCGTCAACACATTACTGCAAAACGGCCAGACCAGCTCCGGCGCATCCGGCACTCCGCTGTTCCAATACACCGCCGGCACGCCGACGACGGTGGCGCAAACGCTCGGCGTCGCTTCCGGTATAACGGGCTCACAGCTTGCCGCCGTCGATCCGGGTCCGCCTTCGGTCGCAAACGGCATCGCCGATAAACTCGCGCAACTACAGCATCCGACAAGCGCAGCCGATATGATTAACGGCCAGAGCTACACCGATTTCTACAGCACCATCGCCTCCACGGTCGGCAATCTCGCTTCCGGCGCGGCGCAGACGCAGACTTCGCAGACCCAGCTTTTGGCCCAGGCCCAGAACGCCCGCGGCCAGCTCTCCGGCGTTTCGCTGAACGCGCAGGCTGCCGCTCTGCTGCAATACCAGAACGCCTACCAGGCCTCCGCGCAGGCGTTCAGCACGATTCGCAACACGATCTCGTATCTGCTGCAGACATTTCAATCGCTTTAACAGTTGAAAGGTAGAAGATGATTTCCGGACTACAGGCCAACACCCCGAGCTTTCTTGCCTCATTATCGAACCTGGAGAACAGGCTTTCCAAAGTCAACCAGGAGATGACCTCAGGCATTCGCGTGAATCGGGCATCGGACGATCCCTCTGCGGTTGCGCCCATCATCGCCTATCAGGGCCGCATCGACTACATCAAGCAGATTCAAGCCAACCTCACGCAGGCGCAGGCCGAAGTGCAAACCGCCGACAGTGCCTTGCAGCAGGCGAGCACGCTGATCAACCAGCTCATCACGCTGGGCGCGCAAGGTGCAAGCAGCACGTCCGATGGCGCCACGCGGGCAATTCTCGCGCAGAAAGTACAAGCACTCGAGCAGCAGCTCGTCAGCATCGCCAACACCGCCATCAATGGCCACTACACATTTGGCGGCGACGATTTAGCCACCGCGCCGTACGCTTATAGCGGTTCCGGCCCAAACGGGGTTGTACAGAACAACACCGCGGCAAATACGCAGGTCCTGCGCGACAGCGACGGCAACACCATCACACCCCGCATGACGGCGCAGGCGATCTTCGACTCGCCTGGCGCAAGCATCTTCAAAGCGGCCTTCGATCTCGCCACAGCGCTCACATCCAACAACCAGGCCGGCATTCAAACCGCGCTCAACGACGTGAAAACCAGTGCGGATCAGCTCAACGCGGCGACCACGACCTACGGCAACATCGAAACCTGGATCACGCAGGGTCTCACCACGGCCACCTCGCACGTCAACAATCTGACGCAAGCCCTGAGTTCGTTCAAAGACGCCGACATTGCCGCCGATGCAACAGAACTGAGTCTGGACCAGACGGCGATGCAAGCCGCGATCGCCGCCAACGGCAGCCTGCGCACGAAATCGTTGTTCGATTATCTGGGATAGTTTTCTCTTCTAAAATCCGGCAGTTTGGCGCGATAAGAAAGCCGGGAGATAACGCTAACGCATGAACGTCGCGCAGCACGCAAGTAACATTTTGGAAGCCTGGCACAATTCGTCGAAGCTGGGAGCGGCCCTCGAATCCGCCTCTGGTTTTAAGATGAACCGGCCGGTATCCAATCTGGAAAGCGAGCGCGGCGAAATGCTCGAAAGCATCGTCGACCACCTGCGCCAGCTCGCCAGCCGCAACGAATTACCCGAACCCGGCCGGCGGAACGGTGCTTTGACCCTTCTTTCACACCTGAGCTCCGGCGCAGGTGTGCAGGAAATATCCGACCGCACATTTTCAAACAATTTTTCCACTAAAGACTATAGTTCGGCGAAGAAAGCGTCGAAATGAGTAACAGAAGTCGACGGAGAGCCGCAAGGCTGAAGACGGCTGAAAGGAACTAGGACAACACATATGCTCTCTATTCAAACCAATATTGACTCGCTCAATGCGCAGACCAATATGAACGTCAATCATGCGGCTCAAAGCAACACGATCCAACAGTTGACGTCAGGATTTCGTATTAACCGCAGCGGCGATGACGCTGCCGGTCTCGCGATTGCGAACAGCTATCGCAGCAACATCAACGAACTGAACCAGGGTGTGCGGAACGCCAACGACGCGGTCAGCGAACTGCAGATCATCGACGGCGGGCTGAGCAACATCTCGACCATTCTCGATCGCATGAAGACACTGGCGACGCAGTCGGCTTCGGACAGCTTCACGGGCGACCGCGGCGTGCTGGACAAGGAATTTCAGGACCTGGCGACGGAAATTACGCGTCAGGCGACCAACATCAAGCTGAACAGCGGTGGCGCCTTCAATGCAACTCTCAAC
>DATBGM010000196.1:0-9747 GCA_036557945.1 Bryobacteraceae bacterium
AGGAAGTCGGCGATGCGCTTTTCGTCTTCTACGACCAGAACACGCATATTTCTTTTGCTGAATAAAGTCTAACGAAGTGCGTGGAGCGGGCACGTCAATCTTTCCTGCTCGATTACCCGAATCCGGAATGCAGCATCAAGAGATGCGAGGACTCGGATAGAGGCGCAGGAGCGGTTTCTGACGGCGCCATACGATCAGCATAGGTTGCCGGGCGGACTTGGGTGATGAGGCTACCGCTATCGCATGCTGAAAGTATGCTTTTGCTGCGCAGTTGGAATGAGAGTTGGATAGAATTGCACGAACGTCGTATCGACCGCGCCATGATCCCTGTGACACGAATAGCAATCGGCATTTTTGGGCAGCATCTTTGCCGGTGTTGCACCGTCGAATCCGTAGAAGGCCCACCCGCCGCGTGCCGTGTCTTTCACGTGTAGCTCGACTCCAAGAACGTTGTGGCCTTGAGAGTAGCCGGACTTATTAATGGACGCGCTATTCTCGGCTCGCCTTACTTCTAGAACAAGCATTGTTCCATCCGGCCAGGTGCCCGTTTGTTTGAATGACTCATACGCTTCCGGATTGACGAAGACGTTATCGAAGGTGGATTGGCCGGCAGCGTGGGCAGCGCGAGGCGTATAGCTCATATCGAAGCCGCTGCTAAGGTAGATCCAGTCGCGATAGTCGGGTTGAGGATACAGGCGCCCGTCATCTGTGTAACCCGGCACATGAGCTTTCGCGATTTTATTTGAGCTTCCCAACAGCACAAGAGTGATCAGTAGGCAAACTGCAAAAATGACCAGACATCGCCAGAAAGACATCTGGCGACTAATATAAGCCATTTTGAGAGCGTCCAATGAATTGCTTCAATCGCCCGAAGCCCGGCGAGGCTGCGGCGCTGGATTTGGGCCAAAAAACGATCCGACCGATTTAATTCGCACGCGCACGATCGAAAGCACCGCCATCAGTACCAGTAGAAGCGTTGTGAAAATGAGCACCTGTGGTACCGAGAGAGCCTCCTTCCAGATGCCGAACCAACGTCCGTACACGATTTCGATGTGGACCCAATAGACCAGCAGCGAGGTAGTGCCGAGCTGCCGGAAAAGACTCCACTTCTCCAAAGGCGCAAGCCGCACCCATAGAAACGCAACGGCCAGCATGATCAATACCACGCCCAACTTGATCAGGATCATAGCCGGGCTGTTGAGCCAAAACTCGCTTTTCGCGTATATCGAATATGGCTGGTTGGAGAAATAGTAAGCCGCGCCCGCCGTGCCGATGCCGATTGCGAGCGTCCACTCCATAGCGCGGCCCATGTCCTCCGGTTTGATTACGCGCAACATGCTGCCGAAAGCGAGACCAAAGGCCAGGAATGACGCCCATGGGAAAAAGCCGAAATAATTTAAGCTCGGGAAAAAATACGCACGCACGATCCAGGGCACGCTCTGTGCGGGAATCATGCTGATCACCGGGGAGAGACCGGCGATTACCAGCCCCAGAATGAGGCAGAGCCGGATGCGCTCGAGCGTGCTGAAAACGGCCATAGGCGCAAGCAGCAGCATCGCCATTCCCATGCAGTTGAGGATGTCGACGCGAAGCAGCTCCGGGGCGGGACTTGTGGGAAAACCAAAAACGTAGAGCTGGATACGAAACAGAAAAGCGATCAGAAAGAGATAGCGGGAGCGTTTGAGAGAGGCGACTACACGTTGCCACGGTTTTTTGCCTTGCCGCTCCTGGCTGTCCATCAAGAAAGCGAAAGTGATGCCTGTCAACAATAGGAAGATCGCAGGCGGCATCCCGCCGAGAAACTGGGATAAAACAAACGGGCCGTTCGGCCGCAGATCGGTCCGCGTGAACGAGTCGAAGACGTGGCCCTGCAGCATAATGACGGCGGCGAATCCGCGCGTCCAATCGATAAACGCGAGGCGGCCCGACGATTTCTTTGGCGCTGGCATGAGCTGCAGGGATCCTGGATTTCAGCTTCTTGCGACCGGCTTCACGAACTCTGTTTCTTGACGCCGGCGGGCATCTTTAGTTCCAGCTTTCCTCGAATAGAGGGCTTCAAATTGATATCGCTGTAGGAAACGATACGGTAATTTCCGGAGGGTTCGTAGAACTCCTGCTGAACCGGGTAAGCAGCATCGTTCGGAATCCACATTTCGATTTTGCTCAAGCGTTTGGCGACTTCCGGGTTTTTCGGAACCAGGGAGAGCTTCGTCGTGTCATGTCCGTCCAGCTTCTCGGGTCCTTCGGAAGTAATTGTGTAGGCAGCCGCGAGATCGCGGCCGGAAGAGCCGAAGCCGAGCAGCAGGAACTGGTTTAGCACATCGGTATTTCTGCCGAGATCATAGTCTTGATAGGAATTGAGCTTCGGATAATAGATGCGGACGAGCTTACCAAGGAAGCCGATCTGCCGCGAATCGGTCTGACCGGAGAAATCGAGCACGGCCCGGACCTCGTCGCCTTTGAGCCGCTGCATCTTAAATGTGCCGCTTTCAATGTTGGTGTCGTTGATGATAGCGGTATGCGTGGTCATCTTGACATTGGCGGCCATGGAATGAAAGCCGGGAGCCGCCTTATCCATCCGGGATAGAACGGCATCCACGCTCTGTGCGTGGAGCAGAGCGCCTACGAACAGACACAGCACAGAAAAAGCAATCTTCATTGTTGGTCCATGAATTTAAAGTCTTCGCTTATGCGCAGGCTGCTGCGCGTCAGGGAGCGGCGTAGGCGATGAAACCTTTGATCTCATGCTCGGCTTCGTCCCGAATGGCTTCTACCCTTGCAACGTGCCACCGCTTGCCGGTACGTTCGTGAATCAAGGCTTCAGCGCGTTTCGGACGCAGCCGGTCGGGCACAAATTCCAGAAGCCCTGGCGCAATGAATACATTGTTGATACCGTTTCGCGACGACATGAGGATCACACTCGACGCCTTCGGCTGATCGTGAAACCAGTCGCGCGGTGTGGCGAATATAAAAATGAGAATAAGTCCGACGACGACGTCGTACTGCCACGACGCTCTGGCAAAATCCCAGAAAAGCAAGCGGCGGCCGAGGCCGATACGCGATGTTTTGCCTTCGCCTTCCACTACCGGAAGTTTAGCATTTAAACCCGTGTTGAAAAGCTTTTCACACAAGCGAAAATTGGGCGAATAACCTTCGCTTGGACCCGACGCTGAGCGTCACCAGTGACAGCATCTCGGCCAATACGAAAATCGCGCTGCTGCTTGCGGTGCGCCGGGAAATTCCGCCCTGGTTCCGCCAACTCGCCGGCGCTGCTGGGGACGGCTGCAGGCATTAAAGCAAGTTCCTTTAACACACTTTCCGTGATTTTTTAGGGTTTTTTGAGATGATTTTCACGATTAGATGCCCCTTTCTGCCTGACGATAGGGACCTGCGGTTTAACGTCCGCGCGGAGGCAAAGCGTGAAACGCCAATTCCCAAATCATTTGATCCAATCCATCCTCTTGCTCACCGGATCGGTTCTTACTCTTCCCGCCAACTTAGGTGCCGGTCCCATTACACCGGGCAGTTTTCTCGAATTCGGATTTTCGACGGCCGGCGTTTCTGCTACCGGTTGCACGCCGGCCGATCCCGCCGGTCCTTTTTGTATCCCTAGCGGGGGCGCGCCGACCAGCTTCCTCGACGCTCCGCCCTGGACTTTTGTCGCCCCGGCCGGCGGATCTTTGCTGACCGTTACCGATGCGTTCCAAAGCGGCGATCGCTTCGAAATCTTCGATTTTGGGGCATCGATCGGCCTGACGTCGGCGCCTGCGACTGGCGCCGACTGCGGAGATGACCCGTTCGTCTGCCTGGCCACACCCGGCATCAGTTTCGCCAATTTTCTTTTGGCTGCCGGCAATCACTCGATCACAGTCGTTCCAACGGATGCGCCGGGCGGTGGCGGCTCGGGTTACCTGGGCGTGAACGCTGTTCCCGAGCCTGGAAGTTGGTTACTGCTTGTATCAGGCTTCGGCGTGTTGCTCGTTCTCCGCTCCCGACGGCTTCGCATCTCGTGGCACAAACGCCTGACAGGACAGCGCGCGCTCTTCGCCCTAGCCTGCACGCTTAGTTTGGGCGCTGCCCTTGCAACCGGAGCCACTCGCTTCGCGGGTCCGACCTCCTCGCAACCGCTGGCGCTTACCGCCGATGACGCCTTCCTCGCCGTGGTCAACCCGGACAATAACAGCGTCAGCTTTTTCGATGTACGAGTGGACCGCAACCGGCTCCTTGCCGAAGTTCCCGTGCAAACCGAGCCCAACGGAGTGGCGCTGCTGCCCGACGGATCAAAGGCCTACGTCGCGAATACTATCAGCGGAACCGTATCCGTCATTCCGCTGCATATAGAAAACGGCATCATCTCGCAGCCCGTCAACCATATCCCGGTGGGCACCGAACCCTATGGACTCGCGCTCACCCCGAACGGTACTCGCCTGTACGTCTCGAATTCCCGCTCCGACACCGTCTCTGTCATCGACACGGCTAGCGATACTGTAATTCAAACCATCACCGGTGTCGGTCCCGAACCGCGCGGCATTGCCATTACGAACGATGGCGATGAAGACGACAGCGACGAGACTGTGTACGTCACCCAGTTCCTGTCTCTTCCCGTAGCCGGAAAAGTAGACGGGCAGGACGACGCAAAAGCCGGCCATGTGACTGTCATTTCCGCCGGCACCAACACAGTCACCGCATTGGTAACGATCAATCCGATCGCCGATACCGGGTTTAGAGCTTTGGGGGATGCAATCGCGCGCATTCCTCCGGGCGACCCGACTGACCCGGCTAATTTCGTTTTCCCCACCGGCGCTTATCCCAATCAGCTCAACAATCTTGCTGTCAAAGGCAATTTTGCATTTGTGCCGAACGTCGGCGCATCGCCGAATGGCCCGTTCCGCTTCGACGTAAATACCCACAGTCTCCTATCCGTAATCGATCGGACTACAAATACCGACGCCGGAAAGACCATCAACATGCATCTGGCGGTGGCGCAGCAGACCAATCCGATTAAGCTGTTCAACACCATTCCGTGGGCCATCGCCTTTAAGAACGCGACCAACGAAGGATACGTGGTCATAGCGGCCAGCAATGTTGTCATCAAAGTGGTCATCGATCCCGCGACCGGCGCCGCGACTGTGCAAAACGACCCTGCCGATCCCACCCGCGTTCTGCAATTGCCTGTGGGTAAGAATCCACGTGGCATTGTCATTAATTCCAACGATACGCGCGCCTACGTAATGAACTATGTCTCGCGCGATGTGACAACGCTGATTCTGAACCCCGACCAGGTGCAATCGACCGTACTTTCCGCAGCGCTGCCTGCGCCCGGAACCCTGGAAGACAAAGTGCAAATCGGAAAGGAGTTGTACAACACATCGGTCGGTGTATTCGACCCGGCTCCGGGCACTACCGTTCCCGTTCAGGGCCGCATGTCAAAGAATGGTTGGGGCGCCTGCGCCACATGCCATCCCTTCGGTCTTTCCGATGACGTAGTCTGGATCTTTCCCTCCGGACCGAAACGAACCATACCGCAGCACACCGATTTCGATCAGACGGATCCGCAAAGAACGATGCAGCGCCCCCTCAACTGGTCCGCCGAACGCGACGAAGAAGAAGACTTCGAGTTGAATATCCGGGCAGTTTCGGGCGGCAATGGTCTCATTGTTCTGGCCGACGGCATTACGCAAGATCCCGATGTCAAAAACTTCCTGCCGCTGGCGAGCGGAAATCGTAATCAACTCAAAGTACGCGGCGTAGGCGCTTGGGACGCCATCAAAGCCTTCGTGCAGTTCGGAATTCGAGGGCCGCTTTCGCCCGCTCTGCAGACCGACCCGAATGTACTTGCGGGCCGCGCTCTGTTTATCTCAGCCAATTGCCAGCTCTGCCACGGGACCGCACAATGGACTACCGCTCGCATCCGATTCACGCCTCCGCCTGACCCGGCACTGATCGACGCCGCCGGAGAGCTAATCAGTGAGTTGCGAAACGTCGGAACGTTCGATCCGAACGCCTTAAATGAAGTGAATGCGAACGGTGCTCCTTCCATTGGCGCGAACGGATTTGTTCCGCCCTCGCTGCTTTCGATATTTGCGTTCCCGCAAACGTTTCTGCACAATGGAGCGGCGGTGTCTCTAGATCAGGTTTTGGACAATGTGACACATCGCAGCGCAGGCACCGGGGGAGTCGATACGTTAACCAGCGCCGCCGATCGCGCTCGCGTGGTGGCATTCCTGAACTCCATCGATTCGCGGACGCCTCCGATCCCGTGAAGATGGTAGCTGCGCTGGCGGCCACAACATTCCCGCTAGTGGCCAGCCAGCGCATAGCCGGGGTTAATCCCAATGCCCCTCGGTTCCGCCTGCGATGGCCGCAATGCGCGTCACCGTGCCGTCTTTGCCGTCGCCGACCCAGACATCACCCGACTCCGGCTCGACCGTCACGCTGATCGGGTCCCCGCCGGTCTCAATGTGCGCCACCACTGCCAGCCGCTTCACATCGATCACATCGACGCCGTTTCCTGCAACGGTGTAAGCACTCCCTCGAACGGGATCCACTGCTACCGCCTTCGCTCCTGCAGCCGTCAGAATCGGCTCTTTCGTCACTGGCGAGAGTATCGGGCCGGCGGCTCCCAAACGCGCTTCAAACACCATCACGCCCGGCCGGACGGTGCTCCCGCCGAGCAGCGATACAAACACCAGGTTGCGTTTGTTCGCAGCATCGAACATGACGGCGACATCCACCGGCTGGCTGGGATCGGGCCCCACCGGGAGCGCAGAGATGCGTTGCGTGGTAACGTCGATTGCAATCAGCTCGTTGACGGGCGGTGTTGCAGGATCCGATCGGAAAGTGGCCGCGACAAAGAGCATTTTCCCGTCGGGCGTGATGGCCAGACCCAGCGGCCCTTTGCGCACGACGCCGAATATGGAGATCGGCTTTTGCGTCATCGCGGCCAGGTCCACGGCATGAAGCACATTTGCCGTCCAGTTCGAAACGTACGCGCTTGTGCCGCCTGGAGCAATGGCCACGTCGATGGGACCCTGTCCGATGGCGATCTGGGCAACCGGGCCATTCGTGGTTTTGCCGTTACTGCCGATGACGGAAAGATTGAAGCTGTTCTTGCCGCCATTCACCACGCATGCAATTGCCTTCGCGCCGTTTTGGTACACGTCGAGTGAGCGCGGCAGATTCCCCACCGGAATGCGTGCTGCTTCCGCCATGAGACGACCCGTGCGCTCCAGCACAATCACGGTGCCATTGCCCTGTTGATCCGCGGGCGCGCCATTTGCCGGAAAATCGTAAAAGGTTGCGAACACGCGTCCGTTTCGCGCCGCAACGCCGTTTACGGAACCTAGAGTCTTATCCGGCCGCTTCAACGTGACGACTTCCTTCACACCAACGGGTTGCGATGCGAAAACGATCTGCGTGCTCCGCTGGTTCGCGCCCTCGGCGGTGAGTTGCACCGGCGCGCCTGCCGCATCTGAGGCAACCTGCATGGGAAACGGAACGCTCTTCACTCCCACTGGCACTACCACTGCAGAGGGAAGTTTGATCACCTCCGGCCGGCTGCTGGCAAGCTTGACCGTAGCCGGTTTGTCTTTGGGCGGCTGCCCGACCGTAAGGGTTGCCATGACGGTCGCTCCGGGCCGAACGGCTGCCGTCGAGTAAACGATCGATTCGACGACGGGCGCAGTCGCGATCACCCACGAGCCGTAAAAAGCGATGAATTCGAGTTTCTCCAGTCCGGACAAGCGCGGCAGGTCGCCAGGTTCGAGCAGGCTGATCTCCCAATCGCCGGCGACCCCCGTACCGAAGCACTGCAGGCTTATGTGCTTGTCGACATCTTCGTTGACAGGCGTCTGACCGCTGAAGATAGTAGCGGCGTTCCCGTCCGCTCCCTCCTGAGTTAGCGTGAGCGCGTCCCTTCCGGAAAATTCAGGTCCGGGAGCAAGCCACTGCGTGACGCTTTCGGGCGTAAGATGACGGTCGGGATGCCAGCGGTGTTCGGTCGCTCCCGGGCGCCTCACGAGTACGTTCAGGATCGTGGGGCTGTTGCCTTGCGGCGTGACGCCGGTGAGCTTTACCTTTACGTTCTGCACTTTTGCTTCATAGGCGAACGAAATATCGTCCAGCGCAATGCGAAACGGCAGCCTGCCCTCGCTCTTGAACTGGGCGAGCGCCGGCGAGTCTTTCGTAAATACGACCGGCTCGCCGATGCCGTTCAATCTGCCGCCCAGCTCGAGGCGGAATTTGCGCCGTAGTTCTCTGACGTCCAAAGACACCTGGTAAGCGTCGAAACTCGAGTTGAGTGCAGTCAGCAAAGCATTCGCGGTAGCGATGTCTTTCGTGTCGCTTTGCGCATAATCGGCCAGAAGGTCCGGCGGAACGTAGCCGTAGTCATAACGCATCAGAGCCGATTCGGTGCCCTGCACGAAGCGCGCATCGCCGCGCAGTGACGCCAGCGTATAGAGGTCGAGCGCGCGCACCAGCCGGAATTGGAACGAGGCGATCAGCGACAGCGTCTTTTGCGCTCTCCGCAGTGTTTGCTCGGTGGCCGCTCGCAACGCGAATCCCTGCTGATTGACCGTCGCTTTCAGATTATTGAGAGCCATTGCATGGCGTTGTGCTTCCAGTCTGCGCGCGGTCGCGACCTGATAGGCCAATTCAGCCTGACTCGCCGCCAGAATGGCCTGCTGCGCTTGTTGAGCGATGGTGGCCAGTTCGCGAGCAGCCTGCAGAAATTTCGTCTGCTTGGGACTGTCCGGGCCGGCGTGCGCACTGAGCAGATCGCCGCGCAACTTCTTGAAGTCCAGTGCGAATCGCTTGGTGGCTGCGATATCGGATCCGAAATCGCTCTTGATCTGCTTTTTGAGATCTTCCAAGGCGTCCTTCGGATCGACGCCGGTTTTACCGATGATTCGAACGCTTCGGCGTATTTCTTCAGGCCGGCAGCAGTGCCTTCCAAATCTTTCAAGTAAGGAGCGACGCTCTCGCCCAAGGCGACGCCGCTGCTGACGAGACCTTCGAGATCCTGTTCGGCCTTGCTGCCTTTTCCCAGAAGCAGGTCGGGAAGTTGCGGCGCAACGCTGGCAGCAATGATGCCCGCCGCACCGGCCGGAGGAAGCGCCACGGTAAGAATAGTGGAGGCCACTACCGCAAACAGCTTGATATTGCGCACACCCGGAATGATCATGCCGCCGTCGCTTTGGTTTTGTTGTTCGACATCTGCATCCTGCTGGAGCTGCGGCAGCTTGGCACTGATCTCGTTCCCGCGCTTAATCAGTTCATCCTTGGCGCTCTTGGCGGCCACAGACGCTTGCTCGGCCGCTTTTTCTTCGATTGTCAAGCTGCCGTTCGCTGCGACCGACTGATTCAACGCATCGATCTGGACCTGCAGATACTGAGAAAAGATGGAAGAGTCGGTCGCCTTCAACAATGTCGTAAACAGGAGCTGCTGAAACTGCAAGGGCAAGGCTTCGTAAGGCGAAATATCTTCCAGTTCGTTGTCTACGTACGGAATCACGTAAAGATTGCGCGACATGCCATAGATGTTCTGGTTATTGATGACGAAGCTGGCGAGGCGCTGCGCCAGATCCTTCAACTCCGCCGGCGGGGGATCGAACGGATCTTCAGCTTGAGCCGGCAGGTTCGCCGGCAAGAGACGGAGCACGGCATCGAACTCCTGCTTCGCCAGACCCAGGTTGGCGGAAGGCTGCCCCTGCGGCCGATACGTACGAAACAGGTATTCGCCTTGCT
>DATBGM010000197.1:0-28846 GCA_036557945.1 Bryobacteraceae bacterium
TTGCGGCAGGTGACTGTCGTGCATCGCGGCGCGCGTGACGCCTATGAAGTGGCAGCGGCACTCGCGGATGCAGGACTGCTCCATCGGCTCGTCACTGATCTGTATTGGCCTGCCGATCGAGCCTGGGCAGCCGGTTTAGAACGTATTCTGCCGGAGCGACTCGTGCGCGCGCTCCAAAGGCGTTTTCATCCGCGCGTCTCTTCGAAGCTTGTGCACCAGACGCCGGTTTCGGGCCTTACCTCGTTTCTGCTCGAAAAAATGGAAGCTGTTCCGTTCGGCTTGCGCCGTAACGCGGTTCGAGCGACGGATGCACATCTCGGACGCACTGCGGGACGCCTCGCGGCAGGCGCCGGATCGCTTCTCCTCAGCTACAGCTACTATGGCTATCACGCATTTCGCAGCTACGGCGGGCCCGGTATTCTCTTTCAGCTTCATCCGCATCCGCTCAGCGTGCGCCGCATTCTGCAGCAGGAATTGCGTGATCATCCCGAATGGGCGGAGTCGCTCAACAAAGAGTGGGAACTTGCGTTGCCGGCACGCGATTTTGAAACTCTGGTTAAAGAAACGCGGCTTGCGAACTCGTTTCTGGTTGCATCCTCTTTTACCCGCCAGACACTGATTGAAAATGGTGCACCGCCTGAATCGATCCGGGTGATTCCGTACGGTGTCGATCTTGCGCGCTTTACGCCCGGCACTTGCATGACATCCGCTGAAGGCCCGTTGCGCCTCTTGTTTGTCGGAACGGTTACCCAGCGCAAAGGCATCGGCTACCTGCTGGAAGCGCTCCGTCTCGCCGGCCGGACAAATGTGGAGCTGACGATTTGCGGACGCACCGCCGGCAATCGTACCTTATTCGAGCCTTTCCGCGATCGGGTGCACATCCGCGAATTTGTGAGCCCGGCGGAATTACAGGCTGCCTACCGCACTGCCGATCTCTTCGTTCTCCCGTCCCTTGCCGAGGGATTCGCGCACGTGCTGCTCGAAGCGCTGGCTTCCGGTCTGCCGGTACTAAGCACTACTCACACGGCGGCTCCGGACCTGATCGAAGAAGGCGTGCACGGATTTGTCGTGGAACCGCGCCGTTCCGATTTGCTGGCGGAGCGAATCGAATGGGCATTTACACATCGCGCTGAGCTGGCGCGCATGAGAGGCGCGGCACGCAAACGGGCTGAAGAGTTTAGCTGGCAGCGCTTTCGTGAGGCAATCGCCGGAACGGTCGGGGCTTGGATTGCAAAAGGCTGAATCGCCGCTAAATTAAAGAGCAGCTCGGGCCGCTCGCTCACGTATCGGAACATCCGATGTCAAACGTGGGATAGGGTCTGTGGAAGCAAAAACTGGATGGAACGGCATGGATGCCGCGCCGATCACGGCAGCGTCTCCGCCAAGAGCGGACGGGCGCAGAAGTACCGGTAATCTGGAAGCCTGATAGACGTCGGGAAGACGCTTGCGCAGCAGAGGACTGATGATCTGCCAGGCTCGCGTAATGGCGCCATCGACGACCACCACGTCCGCATCCAGTCCCCAGACCATATTGGCGATTCCGGTCCCCAGGTGTAGTGCTGTTTCCTCCAGCGATTTATGCGCTATCTCATCACCTTCGGCTGCCCACTGTGCAATCTGCCGCACACCGGCCGATGCGTCGCCCTTCAACAGGCGCCCGGTCCCGGCACTGAGCGCGCGATATCGCTCGCAGATTGCACCATTCGCGGTAAGCTCTTCCAGGCATATCTCCCGTCCGGCAGCCTCGTCGAGGGATGGACAAAGCAACATCTGTCCAAATTCACCTGCCGCCATGCGCGGACCATAGTGGATTTTCCCGTCGAGCAGAATGGTAGCGCCGACTCCTTCGTTGACTCCGAGGAAAATCAGGCAATGCGCAGCGCGCACTTCGCTCGGGCCGAAGCTGTATTCCGCCTGCGCCGCGGCGCGAACATCATTGTCAACGTAAACCGGTTCATCGAGCCGCGCTTCGAGGATGCTGCGAACCGCAACGCGCGCCCATTCGGGACGGTTCCCCTGAACCAGCACGCCCGATCGGCTGTCGACGATACCGCGCATGCAGATGCCGATGCCCGGAATGCGCTCCATGCCGGCAATTTTGCGGCGCCGCAAAACTTCCGATGCAACCAGTTCGATAGCCGCCTGGGCATCGGAAGGCGTAGGCAGCGACCAGGTTTCGATAATTCCTCCGCGCATGTTGGTAACAGCAAAACGCGTTTCCAGATTGTCGATCTCGACGCCTAGAGCGACCCGTCGCGGATTGAGCTGCAACCGGCGGCCTGGGCGTCCACCGGTCGGCTTCTCGTTTCCGCTGTCGAAAACAAGCCCGTCGCGAATCAAGCCGGCGATAATGCGCGAGGTCGCAGGCTCCGAAAGCCCGCTCTGGCGGGCGATATCGGCTCGCGAAAGCTCCTCGTCATAGCGGAGCAGTTGTAAGATGACGGCGCGATTCGTCCGGCGAATATTTCCCAGCCGGAGCACAGGGCGGCTCGCCGGAGAGCGTTTTAACACATCTTCCTACATAGCACACGAGACCGGCTGCCTTGCGTAGCTCCGGGTCCCGTTAACGCCATCGGCTTACCGCCCCAACGCTACTGAGTAGTCATGCAGTTGCGGTCCAATTACATTGGAGAATTTATAATTGCCTCGCCGGTCCGCATCAATCGTCCAGAACATGGCGCCGATCATTCCGGGATATCCGTTGGGCTTGCGCAAACGGTACGAGGTATCAGCGGGCGCCTTCCCGGTAATCACATAATCGAGTGCTTTACTCACGACGTCGGGCGTCGTATCGCCGGTTAAGAAGCCGATTGCAACCTTGTCGGAGGGCATCCCCGGAAAGAAATGATTCGCATTTCGCCCAACGGGAAATCCATGTAGCAGCAGCTCTGTCATTGCGGCGTGATAATCCACCGTTCCTGCCTGGTAGATTTCGCCGTCGAGGCCCTCGAGCGGAGGCGTATTGTAATCCTGCACGTCAATAAAGGTCAGAATGTCACGAAGAGCATACGCGATAGGAAGATACGATCCGAACTGTCCGCCGTAGCTCGGATATCCTGCAGGAATTTGTGTCCCCTCCGGTACCAGGCTGATGGCGAACTTTGGCCCGAAGTGCTCCCGCAGTTTTTCGAGTGCGCCTATTAGATTGACGATGGAGGGCGTTGTCGGATGCCGGAAATCCGTATCTCCGGGTGCGATCGATAGCGAGGGACTTTCGAAATCGATATCGACGCCGTCAAAGCCATACTCACTGACAATTCGGGTGACGGAAGAGATGAAATCCGGAACGTGGGCCGCGTCGGCGAGCGTAAAATGCTGGCCGCCGCCACCCAACGAAATCAGTACCAGCTTGCCTTGGCTTTTCAGGAAGGCAATATCGGATTTGAATGCCTCGGTGTCGAGCCCTTGAGGAGTGTGAAACTGCATCGTTCCTTCCGGCGCGTTTTTATCCGGCGTGGCAAATGCCACGATGATCACGTCCCATTGCGGCGAAACTTCGCGGAGCGGAAACGTTGATCCGGCGGCCCCGTAACCGGTCCAATACCCGATCAGTTGGTGGCCGTTCTTGCCTTGACCACGCGGAATAGCAGCCACAGTTGGCTTGCGCGGCGCGGCGCGGCTATTCTGCGCACGCTGCTCGCGCGCCGGGCAGGCTCTGGCCGGCGCGGCAAGTGCCTGTTGATCCGGAAAGCTGAAAGCGCTGCCCAAATGAGCCGATGATCCTAAATACCAGGACAGCAGTGCGACGTTTTGCAAGTGATAACGATAGCCCGCACGCTCTGCAACGAAAGCGGTCGAAAAAGGAAAATTGTTTTTTGGATTTACATCCGTCGGCTCCAGCAGAAAGTATGGCGAGGCAACGCCGGTGCCGCCACATCTTCCCTGATCGCCGGGCCGCATGGACGGGGGCCGCATCCAGGCAGGCAGAACATTGCCGGGTTTCGAAGGACTGCGCTCAGGCAGCAGCGGGTCGTGCAAAGGATCGTTCATGAACTCGCCCAATTGCTCCGTTAACGGCTGTACATCGTCTTCTTTTATCGCCGCAGGAGCGTTGCGCAGATAAGACGCCAGCACAAACGAATTTCCGGTGGCTGAATCGACTCCGTGTGTGCCAAATGAGCAGCAGATCGTGGCATCGCCTTCTGCGTAGAATGCGGTGTTGTGTGTCAGCGCGATCACGAGCTTTCCTTCTTGGGCTGGAACTTGCTTGAAGATCTCTCGTTGTACGAACTGAATATCCGCAATGCCCACCGTGCGCCCGGTCTTCCTGGAATGCAGCACGTACCCGTTCCCGACCGGCACGTTCACGCGTATTGTCTTGACCACAGTTGGCCGTTCGAGCATCGTGTGCCAGTCCTTTGCCTGGGGAAAGGTGGCGCGCAGCATAGCATCTGCATATTGCGTTGTGTCGCCGCCCGGAAAACGAAACGATGTAAACACCGGCGAGCGCAACAATCGCCGGACATCCGAAGTTGCATCCAAAAGAAGCGGTTTGCCTGCCGCCGTTCCCGCCTCGAAGGACAGCGCCACCGGCACGACGACTGTGGGGATCGTCGTTGTTCCGCCCGGTGAAGGATCACGGCCCGCCAGAGTAATTGTGCCGCTTGGAGCAGCATGCTGGAACGTAGGAACGGCAGCTTGGACCGTCACACTCGCGGCAAGGACGAGGATAGAGCAGAAAGGAGAAGTACGCATACCCGGCTTTTTCACTGTACTGAAGCGAGCCGGAATGCCGGAATTCACCAAGCTGCGCGATAGAGAGCCAGCAAGTCTTCCCGCGTGCATGGCCGGGGATTCAGCCTGTGGCAGGCGTCGTCGAACGCTTTATCTGCCAGCTTAGGAAGTGCATCGTCCGGAATTCCGTAATCCCGCAGCCGGGGAGCAATTGCGCAAATCTCGTTCAGTTCGCGCGTACAGGCCGCAATGTCTTTGCCCAAATAAGATTCGAGATCGCGAAACCGTTCCGGAACGCTTGTGCGGTTGAATTCCAGCACAGCGGGCAAGAGCACCGCATTGCTTGTGCCGTGATGCATGCCGAAGTCGCTCGAAAGCGGATGGGCAAGCGAATGAACCGCGCCCAGTCCTTTTTGAAAGGCGATCGCACCCATCATGGCAGCAATCATCATCTGGCCGCGCGCCTCCAGGTCCTGTGGATGGCCCATCGCGCGTGGCAGATTCTGATACGCGATCTTCGCACCGCCGAGAGCAATGGCGTCGCAAACCGGCTGAAATCCTTTGGCAAGATAGGCCTCAACGTTATGCGTGAATGCGTCCATGCCGCTGCCGGCTGTGACTGCGGGCGGCATCGTTGTCGTCAGCTCCGGATCGGCGATGGCGAGCTCCGGCAGCAGATGCGGGCTGAAGATCACCGTCTTACGGTTGGTCTTTGCAATCGTAATAACAGTCGAGCGCCCGACCTCGCTCCCGGTTCCTGCAGTCGTCGGAATGGCGATCGATGGCGGAAGATTAGAGGTTATTTTGGCGTCGCCGCCGATAGCGTCGTCGTATTCGGCGAGATTGAGCGGATGGGTGATCTTTAATCGGATCGCCTTGGCGGCGTCGATGGCAGAGCCGCCGCCGAAGCCGATTACACTATCGCAACCGCGACTCTGGTAAAACGCGGCGCCCTCGAGAACGTTGTGCTCCGACGGATTTGGATCGACTGCCGAAAAAACCGGCGCATCGGGAACGAGTTGTGCAATACGCGCAATAAGAGAAGTAACTGCCAGGCCGTTGTCTGTCACAATCAACGGCTTTCGCATATGCCGGCGTGCCAGCTCGGCGGGCAATTTTTCGATCGCTCGTGCACCAAACAGGACCGTAGTCGGAAAAGAAAACGTTGTCAGGCTCATCGCAAATCAAATTGCTTCGAAATACCGCGCCAATTCCCAATCGGTAACTGCGCGCTGATACTGGCGCACTTCCCAGTCGCGCGTGCCCGCATAGTGCTCCACGAAATCGTCGCCAAACCATTTCCGCGCCGTCTGCGACTGGCGCAGACGGTTTGCGGCCTCGGCAAGATCGCGCGGCAGCGGTGGAGCATTCCGGGCGGCATAGCCATTCGCCACCGGCTCAGGCGGCTCGAGTTTGCGCTCGATTCCTTCGAGGCCCGCCGCGAGACTCGAGGCAATCGCCAGATAAGGGTTCATATCCGCAGCGGAAAGCCGCAGCTCGATGCGCGTGCTTTGGGCTGATCCGGGAATCGCGCGAACGGCGGTAGTGCGCGTATCCACCCCCCAGCTTGCGTTCACGGGAGCCCACGTGCCCGGCACCGTGCGCTTGTAAGAATTGATGGCCGGCGCCATCATCACCATGAATTCCGGCAGGAACGTCACTAGCCCGGCGATGTAATGGCGCATCAAGCTTGACATGCACGCGTTCTCATGAAAGAGATTCGCGCCGCCGGCCGAGCAGAGACTCTGATGCAGATGGCCGCTCGAACCGGGCAGATCGGCATTCCACTTCGCCATGAACGTAGGCACAACGCCGTGGCGCGCGCCTATCTCCTTCACGGCCGTTTTAAACAATGCTGCTTTATCCGCTGCCGCCAGAGCCTCGTCAACTTCGATAGCAGCTTCATAGACACCAGGTCCGGTTTCGGTATGAAAACCCTCCAACGGGATATTGAAACCGGCGAGCTGGTCGATTACATCCAGCACCAGCTCCGAATTTTGCGACGCGCGCAGCACGCTATAGCCGAACATCCCCGGGCTGAGCGGCGTCAATTCACGAAAATGCTTTTCACGCAGGCTCTGCGGAGTTTCACGGAAAAACCAGAATTCATATTCAGCGGCAAAACGGGCCTGATAACCCGCCTGGCGTGCTCGCTCCAGAACATTGCGCAACAGCTGGCGCGGAGAAAGCGGAAGCGGCTCGCCATCCTTGGTGAACAGGTCGAGTAAGACAAAAGCCGTGCCGGGTTCCCACGGAATTGTGCGCAGCGTGCTGTGGTCAATGCGCGCGAGCGCATCCGGATAGCCCGTGTGCCAGCCGGTGTATTTGGCGTTGTCGTAGAGCACGTCGCCCATATCCCAGCCGAAGATGACATCGCAAAAGCCTAAACCGGTATCGCAATGCGCGAACTTTTCCAGGCTGATGTATTTGCCGCGTAGAATTCCGTCCAGGTCCGTGACGCCAACTTTCACGCGCCGGATGCCGTCTTTTGCAAGCTTTTCCGCCAGCGCCGCCAGCTCGCTCACAGCGACACCCACACCGACTTCACATTCGTATATTGCTCGAGCGCGTAAGCCCCGAGATCACGGCCGTATCCGCTCTGCTTGTATCCGCCGAAAGGCGACGCGCTGTCAAAACCGTTATAGGTATTGATCCACACCGACCCGGCTTTAAGACGCGAAGCCATGCGATGTGCGACGCGAATATCGCGCGTCCATACTGCGGAAACCAGCCCATAAATCGTACCGTTGGCGATCTGCGCCGCTTCTTGCTCATCTTCGAAACGAATCGCGGTCAGAACGGGGCCGAAGATCTCCTCCTGCGCAATCTTCATCTGCGGTCGCACATCGGTAAAGATGGCCGGCTGCATGAAATAGCCATTCGCCTTCGCGCCGGCGGTATCGCGCTCGCCGCCGCAGCGTAAGCGTGCCCCTTCGCTTTGCCCGTTCTGCACATAACCGAGAATCCGCTCGAGTTGCTGCGCCGAGATCTGCGCGCCCATTTCGGACGCAGGATCAAACGGATCGCCCACATTCATGTTGCGCGCGCGATCGACGAGCTTTTCGACGAATTGATCGTGCACGGATGCATGAACCAGCAGACGTGAACCCGCGCTGCAGACTTCGCCCTTGTTGGCATAGATCCCCCAGAAGGCGGCTTCCACTGCCTGGTCGAAATCGCAATCGGGAAAGATGATGTTCGGATTTTTGCCGCCCAGCTCCAGGCTGAGCCGCTTCAGGTTGCTCTCCGCCGATGCTTTGAGCAGTGAGCGCGCCGTACGGATGCTTCCGGTGAAGCTGATCTTATCGACATCCATGTGCCGCGCAAGGGCGTCGCCGGTGGTTGTGCCGTAACCGGTCACGACGTTCATCGCACCTTCGGGAATACCGGCTTCCATACAAATTTGCGCGAGCTTCAACGCTGTAAACGGAGTCAGCTCCGAAGGCTTCAGAATTACTGAGCAACCGCACGCGAGCGCGGGAGCGATCTTCCAGGTAGCAATGCAGGTGGGATAGTTCCACGGAACAATCGCCCCCACCACGCCCACAGGCTCGCGCAGCGTGTAATTCAAGAAAGCGCCGTCGACCGGAATAGTCTCTCCGTAAATGCGCCGGATGGAGCCCGCGTAATAGCGAAACGCGTCAATGCCGGGATTGATATCGCCGCGAACGGCTTCACGGAAGGTCTTGCCGTTTTCCAGGGCTTCGATCGCAGCCAGCTCTTCTTTGTGCTGCTCCATCAGGTCGGCGACTCGCAGCAGGATGCGTTCTTTCTCTGAGGGATTTTTGCCGCGCCAGCTTTCGTTTTCAAAACTCGCGCGCGCCGCCTGCACTGCGCGATTCACATCCTCTGAAGCGGCGTCGGGAATCGCAGCAAGCAATTCTCCGGTGGCGGGATTGTGCACCTCGATCGAAACGGGGCTGTTGCCGTCGACATACTCGCCGCCGATGAAGTGCCGTGGCGGCGGAAGATGGCGAACGGCTTCTTGCGCGGTCATTGCGCGGAACCTCCCGTATGCAGTATCGCAGTGGCCGAGCGCGCCCATTGCGGGCCGTGAAAGTTGCGCCGTACGGTGAGCCAGTACAGGAGAATCAAAACGCCTGCCGCGCCCGCCAGCGTTTTACCCGCCAGTTGGTTCGGCGGCATGACCAGCACGAAACAGATAAAGAGTGAATAGGCAATCGCAACAACATTCAGTGGCAGACCCCAGCGGCCCACGTTCCAGCGCGCATCGAGCGTCCACGAAGGTGTGCGGCGGCGGGCGCGAACCGCCAACACGACCGGAATGATATAAGCCAGATAGAGCGCGACTGTACTGAGCGAAGTAACCACCGGAACCGCGCCCGACCACCCCATCGCTGCCAGACTCGTGATCACGATGGCCCAAATCGCCGCTCCGGGTGTGCCATGGCGCTCATTCACCCGGCTGAAGAAACGGGCCCACGGCATGCCGCCATCCCGCGCCAGCGCATACACGGCCCGTGAAGCGGAAGCCACACACGACAATCCGCAAAACCACATCGCCATAGACGCGAGTGCAGCCAGCGTGTTACCGAAGCGCATGCCCAAAGCGGTATCGAGAATGGCAATCGCCGCCGGAATAGCGTTTCCTTGCGCATCTTTGGCTGCGAGCGCCGCCGGAACCGAATGAATAGCCAGCGTGAGCGCAAGTAGCAAGGCGTATCCTGCAATTCCGGAGATAGCGACCGATAACACGATCCCCCAGGGAGCAGTACGACGTGCATTCGCGGTCTCTTCCGCCATATGCGCGGAGCCATCGAAGCCGGTGTAAGTCCACTGCGCCTGTAGCAATCCGAGCATAAAAAGCCAAATTGCGGGGGCGTGCACGCTCGGATGAGGCGATGCCGTGAATAGGAAAGAAACCGGCTGCAGCGGAGCGAGAAAAAAGATCGCCGCCACGATCAGGATGACACCGATAATATGGACGGAAACGCTGATATCGTTCAGCTTCGCCACCAGCTTCACGCCGTAATGGTTCAGCAAACCGTGCACCAGCAGCGTGAACGCAAACATCGCGAAGACATTTCGTGGGGAGACCGGAATACCGAGGAAAGGAAGAATGAATTGCGCGCAGCTATAGTTAATTCCTGCCTGTGCCGCGATAAGTCCGACAATGTTCATCCAAGCGACAAACCAGCCGGTGCCGGCATTGCCAAGCGCGCTCGCCCAGTGATACATAGCGCCTGAGGTAGGAAAAGCCGAGCACAGCTCCGCCATGCTGATCGCCAGCGCCAGAGTGAATAGAGTCGCAAAGGGCCAGCCGATCGTCATCTCCCGCGGCCCGCCCAGATCGAGCCCGTAGCCATATAGCGTTACAGCGCCGGTCAAGATCGAAATAATGGAAAAGGAAATGGCGAAATTCGAGAAGCCCCCCATATCGCGGAAGAGCTCCTGCGTGTATCCGAACCGGCTCAGATCGTGCGCGTCGGAATGACTCATCAGGACCGTGCGCCTGTAACTTCGGGGATGGGCTTCCCCTGAACTCCCGAATAATCCCGATAGTTGAAACCCAGGAGATTCAGAACGGTCGGCGCGATATCGCGTTGATAGTAAGTCGGTGTATTTTTTGCTTCGCCGGTTGCCGGTGTATCCGGCCCGATGAAGGCAGACCAGATCTGCTCATCGCCGGGAACGTCCGGTCCGTGGTCGGAAAAGTCTTTCAAGTTAGTTCCGCGGCCATGGTCCGTAGTCAGCACGAGTGTCGTGGAATCGGCGTACTTCGATGAGCTTTGCAAATAGGCCCACAACTTACTAAGTGCGCGGTCGAAATACTGCAGGCTCTCCAAGACGCGATCATAGCGGTGCGAGTGCGCCCAGTCATCTGTTTCGTCAAGTGATATATAGATGTGCTCCGGCTGCACACTCTGTAGATATTCCATCGCCAGGCCGAAAGTAAATGCGTCGTGTCGGGCTTCGTCGCTGACAAAGCGTGCGTCAAACTGAAGTTGATTTAATTCTTGCGTTTTCGCGTCGGCCGGTAACTTGGAAACGTCGTATCCCGCATTGACATAGAGAGTGCCCGGTTTCGTTTCCGCGCTGTAATGAAAGTTGTCCCAGGACGCGAACACCGCAACCTGCTCGGTGGTCAATTTCTGTTGCTCCTTAAGGAACTGCAGAAAGCTCGGTGTTGGATTCTGCACCGGATCGTTGCCTTTGATGACGTTATCCTGCGCGCGGCCCGTCAGAATCTCTGAGTAGCCCGGATAAGAGACGCGGTAGCGGTTCGTCACCTGCATGGAGCTGCCCTTGGCGAGATTGCCGAAGACGATACCTTTGGGCGCCAGCGTTTTCCAGAAGAACGGCATCAGTGCCTCGCGCCGCTCCTCAGCCGTAGTGTGCCAGAGCTGTTTCTGCAGCTTCGGCACATCGTTCATCCCGGCGTCCTTCTGGTTCATTAGCCGGGCGTCGATACCGGTGAACAGGTCCTGCCAGCGCACGCCGTCGGAAGTGACAAGGACAATATGTTTCGTCTTACCTCCCGCGGCCTGCAATTCGCTGGTAGCGGTGAGCACCGCCGCGGCTTGAAGAAACGTTCGCCGTGTCATCGTCAGAATTCGAGTCGCGCGCCGATCTGGCCTACGCGGCTGCCGCCCAGATCGGAATTGCGAGCACTAGTAATCTGACCGAAAGCGTCATTCGCGATGTTCGTCACGGGGTCCGCCAGGTTGACATGATTCAGCACGTTGGTAAATGATCCTTCGAGGCGGAATCTCACCCGCTCGGTTATGGCGAAGTACTTCGCCAGGCCGGCGCTAAGATTCACCGTCCCCGGTCCTTCGATAATACCGACGCCGGAATTTCCGAAGCGTCCGATGGGAGGCGCGTCGACTCCAGGCCGGTTGCCGATCGAACAACCATTCGGTGTCAGCGGCTGTCCTGGACAGACGAAAGCTGCCGGATCGAGCCAGTGATCGCGATTTTGATTTGTTGCCGCGCCATATGTTACACGATCGGGGACCTGCGCCTGCCCGAAGATATTCCCCGAACCGGTACCGGAGGGATCGCCGCCGCCACTGAAAGTCGGCGTGAGCCACGGACCGCTCTGCCACAGAAAAATCGAATTGAGCTGCCATCCTCCGAAGACGCCATCGATGAACCGGTTGACATTTCCGCCGAAGTGCCGGCCGCGACCGAACGGCAGGTCTATGACTGCGCTCGAGATCCAGCGATGCCGGCGCGTGCCGTATACATTGCCATACTCTGCGTGGCGATCGTAGAGATCGGCTGCGCGGCCACCGCCCGTCTCGCCTGAAAAACCGCCGGGCGCCGGGCCGCCGTTATCGGCCAGATTCTTGGCGAATGTATACGCGCTGTCGAAACTAAGGCCGCTCGAGAAACGATGATTAATCTCGATCTGTCCCGATTGATAGTTGGCTACCGCGCCGGGCGTCCGCGTGTAAACGGTTCCCCAGTTCGGGTATGGCCGGTCACTCAGCGGCCGCAGCCGCGCGTATTGCGTCGAGTACCACATCTGGTTCAGGTTTGGCGCCCACACCAGGTTTCGCGTATTCATGCCGATGTAGGAAACGCGCACTCCCGTTCTCCAGCCGATATCGCGATCGATCGAAAAATTCCATTGCATCGAATACGGATCTTTGAAATGAATGGCGTTGGCCGTTCCGAAATATGCCGTACCGTATTCGATATCTGCAAGTCCGGTGCCGCCCGCGTTGATATTCGGCCAGGCAAAGCTCGGTGTGCCGCCGGTTCCGTTCTGAAATTCGCGCACATCGCTCTGCAGCGTTCCGGTAAGCGAGTAGAAGACGGAGCCGAGCACCGTGATGTTATAAATTCCGAAGCCGCCGCGGACTACCGTCTTGTCGTTTCCGAGCGGACGCCAGGCGACACCGACGCGCGGCATGAAGCGGTCCTTTGGAACCACGCGCAAGCTCTCCGGCAGGCCTGCTTGCTTTGCCGAGAGGACCGGAGTGCAGGGGGCGCCATTGATTGTCGGTCCGGCATCGGTAAGGTTCGGGCACGCATTGAAGTCGGCGAGAAAACCGGGAGCGAGCAGATTCGCCTTGCCGGTCGGATAAACCACGCGGCCCGACAACGGCACGCTCGGATCGAAGTTGCCGATATTACCGGAACTATCGGCATAGGAGGGATGATACTCGTAGCGTAAGCCATACTCGAGCGTCAGGCTTGGGCTGACTTTAAAGGAATCCTGCGCGAAAAAGTTGTAATGCCAGGTGGCGCCGTTATTATCGCTGTGCACGATCGCGTACGATGTGCCCGACGGTAAGCCCACCAGAAAGTCCGAAAAATCAGCTCCTGTAAAGCTGCCGTCGAAGTCGAAATTACCATAGTTATTTGCTCCGATAAATCCGAGCGGCGTAATGGCACGAATGTGGCGGATATCAAACCCGTACTTCATGGTGTGCCGCCCTTTATTCCAACTTAGATTGTTATTGATCTGGTAAGTCTTGGCGGATGACGTGCTACCGAGCCGGTCCGGATTCAGACTGGTCGTGTTACTACTGAAATTCACTTCCGGAAGCCCGTTAAATGGAAACGTCGGTCCAATGCCGTTCAATCCGAGCGCATTCGTAAAGGCTGGTCCGTCGAAGGGATTGCTGTCGCCCGAATCGTCAATTGTAAACCCGAAGCGAAACTCATTCACTAACGACGGCGTAATCGAGTAAGTGTGCGAGGCAACGAGCATTCGCACCCTCTCGTAACTTGTGCTTACTGGAACCAGTAAGTTCTGCGGAGTATCCTGATTGATGTTCTTCCAGGTATAGCGAGCCGCCACAGTTTGTTTTGAGCCGATATACTGATCACCGCGAATATCGAACTGGTTCGAATCCAGGCTGTTGGACCGGTTGGCGATGTAATTCGGGACATGCTGAACGCTGGTGTCGCCGTAATTTGGCAGCGGGTAAAGCGCGAGAAAGCCCGCGGCGACCGGGTTTATTGCAGAACCGGGGATTTTGTTTCCCGGATACGGGTTTCCGGCCGTGTCATGGACGGTGTAATCTTCTTTGCTGAAATCGCCGTTTCGCATCGCTTCGGTAGGAACGGTATTCTGTATCGACTCGCCGCGCGGAAACTGAAATCCTTCGTACGTGCCGTAAAAGAATGTCTTGTTGCGCCCGTTATAGAAATGCGGAATTACGACAGGACCGCCCGCCGAGACTCCGAAATCATTACCGATCTTTTGCGGCTTAATCGCCTCGCCGTAAGCTTGCGCATCAAAGGCGCGATTCTGGTGATACCAGAACAGGCTACTGTGAAATGTGTTTGTTCCGCTTTTGGAGATCGTCGTAATCTCGCCGGGCTGTCCATATTCCGCCGCATTGCCCACTCCATCGACGCGCAGTTCGCCGATGGATTCGATCGACGGGAATGCTTCGCGCAGCGGGCTGTTGCCGGTGACGTCGGTCGTTGAGATTCCATCTACCGAAGTCTCCGATTGAGAGGGAAGGCCGCCCTGAATGGAGAATGAGTTGCCGTTATCGGCCTGCACGCCCGGAAGTGTGGAAATCAGCAAATAGGGGCTCGTGCTCTCATTCGCACGAGTGTTAGCGGGTAGATTCAGCAGCGTAAGTGAGCCGTAACTCGACGAAATAGCTTGTGTGTCGGTCGTAATAACTCCGGCCGTGCCTTGGACCGTAACCGTCTCGGAGGTCTGGCCCACCGACAAAGTGACGTCCACTCGCAGTTCCTGGCGCGCAATCAGCCGTAGGTCGCTGACTGTCTTCGTCTGAAAGCCGGCATGCGTTACTTCCACGGTGTATCGCGCCGGCTTTTCATTCAGTATCTGGTACTCGCCGCTGTCGTTTGTCGCCGTCTGCTGCGAAGTCCCCTCGTCAACGTTACGTATAGTGACGGATGCATTCGGCACGACTGCGCCACTGGAGTCGCGAATCGTTCCTAAGATAGTTCCCAGCGTAGATTGCGCGAACTCCAGCCGCGAGAACAGAAGCAAACTCAGGCAAAGATAGAAAGCGATGCGTCTTAGCATCTTTGAACCTCCTTGTTGCGTTTTCTTGGTTTTCCAACCGTTGAATTGGAATCGCGAGCCGGTTTGAGTTGAGTGGACTCGCGGACGACTAGCCGTGTGGCATAACAGACACCGATTTGCTCAACCGGTGGCCGGTGCTCGATTAAGTCGATCAATAGCCGTGTCCCCATGGCGAGCATGTCGTACCAGGGGATCTCAACTGCAGTTAGCGGCGGATTGGCGAAGGCCGTTTCGCTTGTGCCATCCATGGCCACAACCGCTACCTCGCGCGGAACCCTGATCTTCATATCGTGTAAGGCTTTCAGACAGCCCAGCGAGGCCCGGTCGCCCGTAACAATCAAAGCTTCGGGGCGTCGCGACTGATTCATAATCTGTCGCGTGCCCGCATAGCCGCCTTCCACGTTCAATTCGATTTCCGTGATCAAAGCTGCGTCGGCGGCTATCTTGGCGGTATTATGAGCTTGATAAAAACCTTCCTGATAAAGCCTGTGGCTCGCGTAAGATGTTCTGCCAAGCAGTAAGCCAACGCGGCGATGGCCCGCCTCAAATAGATGCCTGGCGGCGGTAATTGCAACTTTCCGGTGATCCGGCCCGATGTAGTTCAGTGATGTCTCGGGCAAAAGGCGATTTACTACCAGGAACGGAATTCCAAGCTTGCGAAAAGGCTCCGAATCGCGAATTTCGTCCCGTGTGCGAAAAAGCAGGGCGCCCGCGAACTCGCGCGCCTGAATCATTCGATCTTCCACTTTTCCGGCGAGCTCCGGATGATACGCGCCCACCATAGCGGCGTAATTGAACTGGGCCGCTACATCGCCGATCGCGCTCAAACCTTGTTCGGTGAAGTTCGTGCGCACACCCCACTGCTCGGCTTCAGCAGGCATGAGGAAACCAAGGACGCGGCTATGACCCGGCTCGCGGTGAGAAACGCCCGGATGGTAATTCGCCTCCCGAACCGCAGCCAGAACCTTCCGGCGGGTGCCTTCGTTAACGCCGCGAGCGCCGCTGAGTACGCGCGAAACGGTGCTGGCCGAAACGCCGGCGTGCCGCGCCACCTGATCGAGCGTAGTTTTTGCAAGCATTGCAAAAATCTTGCAAGATCATATCATTAACTTTGATTACCGCGAAAAGATATTTCGCAAGTTGATGCATGCCAGGGGGATGCGTTCAGGTTGAGACGTGCTGGTGGCAAGAGAATTTCGCTGCTGCCAGGAATTACAGACGCTAAACGGCGGCCGGCAAGGGCAGGTCGCCGGACTTGACCGCTTCCGCCCAATCGAGAATTTCCTGGTGGTACTCAATTCGGGGCAGATCGGCGTAGCTCAGCACGTGTCCGCGCGCGTGATTGCCGCCTTGTGATTGATAAAACCAGTAGGCTTCCTGCACACGAGCCATCGATTCGCCCGATGCGTAGAATTCATGCACACGACAGGTGAACGGCGCCGGCTCGTCGCTCGAGGCGCCGTAAAACTGGTCGGTTCGCAAGGCGGGCCGACCCGCCAGCCGCCGTGTTGCCAGCAGGTTTTGGAGCGCTTCGATCGTGAACCAGGCTGCCGCTTTGTGATCCGCGTGGCGCTCATCCGGATGGCTGGTGTAAATCACATCCGCAGCAACCGCGCTCAGCAGATTCGCCAGCGTTTCAAGGACAGCATGCTTTTGGTATTTCAGGTTCGGCTGGACAAGGTCGCGGTAAGGCGCGTGGTCGGAGCCGAGGAGCGGGCTGAAGACAGGGGTAAATCCGTTTGCTTCAGAACGGATCGTTTCGAGAAATCCATCGGGCAGGCCCAGGAAATGCAGATGCGAGGCCGGAATGCCCAGATGAGTAGCGGCGGCGCGCGCTTCGGCCATGCGGATATGACCGAATTCGATGGCTTCGGCGGGTGTGTAATCTGCACCGAAGAAGCGGTCGCTGCCGCCGGCGTCGCCGCAGGTTAAGTAGATAATGTGCACCGGCACGCCGTTTTCGACGGCGGCGCGAATCGCTGCAGGATGCAGAAATTCATCGTCCGGATGCGCGCAGACAACCGCGAGCGAGCGTGGCAGCGTATTCGCTGAGACTTGTATCGATTGCACCGTCAACGGATCGCCTTCCGAATTGGCGAACTGAGCAGTTAGCGTATAGAGGCCAGGTGCTCCGAAACGTAGAACAGCATGCGCGGTGTCACTGGCGGTATCGGCTTCGGTGCGGTCGATCAGTTCGCCGCTTTGAGTGTGCAATTCGACAAATAAGCGCAGCCCGACCCGTTCCGGGGCTAAATGAAAACCGACCGGGTTCGGCTCGTTCGCACGGAACGAGGTGTGCGCCAGGTTAAAAGTACCCGCATGAAACGGTTCGTTGTAGAACTGGCGGTAGCCGCCGGTACGGACTTGCGAAAGCTCGGAATGGATGTAAGCAGGCGGGTATACCGGGCCGACCTCCTGTTCCGCGGAGCGAACGAAGACCGGAGGCGTACTGCGAAAAGCGGCGATGAGCCCCGAGCGGCTGGATTCGACAATCGCCGTGTACTGAACTGTAGTGCCTTCAGCGGCGCAGCGGGCTTGGCCGGCGATGCGAAGCATTCTGGTTTCGCGGGCTGCCAGATCGATAGTGTCTGAAAACACAAAGCTGTCTGACTCTCGCGATCCGCGCGCGGAACGGATCCACGGATATTGCGCTTCTCCGACGGAAATTCGCAGGTGCTTGCGAGCTACGTCTGTGTGATTAGTTACTGTCAGTTCGAAGGAGATTGGATCGCCGGCGGTGTAAAAGCGCTGCCCGGCCTTAAACTCGTCAATCGTAATCTCGGAGCGGAAGAGCGCGAAGGAAGCCGCGAGCGGCGGGAACGCTCCCGAAATTACCAAACGAACCTGGTAGCGGCCTGCCGGAGCATCCGGCGGGATTTCCCAAAGGGGCGAAAACGACGCGCCATTTCCCTTTAGATTCAGATACTTGTGGAAAACCGGCCTGGTCTCCCCGAGGCGGTAAATGGAAACCGTACACTCTGTCGCCTCGATCGCGCTGGTCAGGCGGAATTGTAAAAACGAACCCAAAGGGTAGCTTTCGCGGTCGAGGATAAGGGCAGCGCGGGCCATACACCTATTTGTTGATGTAGATTATCATGATGCTCGCCGGGATGCAAGAATTCTTGGGCGAGCAGGCACAAAAATTCGTACAATCCTGCAAGAAAGGATCTCAACAGATGCGGACGGCGCTGTTTGTAGCGGTTATCGGATTTTCCTTGGCCGCTTGCCCGGAGGTACGGGCGGGAGAATGGACGAAGCATTGGACGATACAGCCCAAACCTGAACTGCGCGTCACGACCGGCGATGCCTCGGTTTCGCTCGAAGTGGGCGGAGACAGCGAGATTTCAGCCGTGGTCCGGACGAAAGGAATTGAAATTGGGGGTTCCGGATTGCGTATTACCGATCACCAGGATGGAAACCGCGTGGAACTGGAGATTCGCGAGCCCAGCAATCATTTCAGTTGGGGTATGCGCTCGGTTGAGGTGCATTTACGGGTGCCGCGCGAGCTGACGGCGGATGTGCATACCGGGGACGGGTCGATCCACCTTGCCGGGGTGCGCGGTATTTTGCGCGTGAATACCGGAGACGGAAGCATTCAGGGCGACGATCTGGACGGCTCGCTAGACGCGCGCAGCGGAGACGGCAGCGTGCATATCCGTGGCCGCTTTGACGATCTGAAAGTGCGCACAAGTGACGGATCGGTGGATGTGCGGGCATTGGAAGGATCGCGGCTGAACTCGGGCTGGCGCGTGGAGACGGGGGACGGCAGCGTGCACCTGACGATTCCACGCAATCTGTCGGCCGATGTCGAGCTGCATACGGGCGACGGCAGTATTCACTCCGATCTGCCGCTGGTCGTGCAGGGGACGCGGCGCGAGCACGAAGTCGCGGGCAAGCTGAACGGCGGCGGGCCGTTCCTCGAAGTGCGGACGGGAGACGGCTCGATTACGATTAGCGCAAGCTGAACTCTTGACAAAGCGGGCGATTGCAGACCGAAGGTCTTACCCCACATGACTTGCAAGCTGTTGCTCGATCGTGTGGAGCAGGCGTTTAAGAAGCAGTGCCGGCGCTGCTCAGTTCTTTGAGCCGGAGTGCGTTCGCCGCCGCGTAACCGGAGTCGTCGTTATCGAAGTAGACGTAGACTGCCTGCAATTTGCCACGCCACTGGCGGATGCGGCGCGCCCAGATTGCGAGTGCTTTGTCGCTATAGCTGCCCTGGTACTTACCGCCGGGGCCGTGCAGGCGCACATAGGTGAAATCGGCGGTGACATCCAGCGGAGATTGATAGCCGGCCAGATCGAAGATGCAGCGGGCAATTTTGAATTCACCGAGCAACTGGTAGATGGCTGGCTGTTCCCATGTCGGGTTGCGGAATTCGAAAGCGTAGCGATGATAAGCGGGCAGCAAAGTCAGGAACGAGCGCAGACGATCGACGTCGGCTTCCCAGTTGGGCGGGAGTTGAAAGAGAACGGGGCCGAGTTTTTCGCGAAGCGTTTCCACGGCAGCGAGGAATTTTTGTAGACCTGCTTCCGCATCCTTCAATTTTTTCATGTGAGTAAGAAAACGGCTGCCCTTGACGGCAAAACAGAACGCGTCAGGGGTGGAATCGCGCCACGATTCAAGCGCAGGCTTCTTAGGAAGCTGGTAGAAGCTGTTGTTCAGCTCGACGGTATCGAAGTGCTGCTGGTAAAAAGCCAGCATCTTCGACGCGGGTGTCCGCTCCGGGTAGAATCTGCCCAGCCAGTGCTTATAGTGCCAGCCGGAAGTCCCGATGTGGAGATTCATGTCGCGCGACGGCCGAGCGCCCGTGCAATTTTTTTCGGGAGTTCTTTCTGCATCAGGTCTTCGATAGGGATGGGAAGCGCCTGGCACCAGTTGGGATTCTGTTCGCTGTTGGTGGCGGGTATATTGGGGCGCTCTTCGACCGCCGCGGCATCTTCGAGGGCGGCGGTGAGCAAACGTGACGGCGCGCGCGCAAGCAAACGGTAGGCCTTTTCAACCACCTCTTCCATAGGGCTCTCCTGGCACAGTCCGGCGGTGCGCGTCAGGCGGCGGTGAATTTCGGCCGTGCTTTCCTCGTTTGGTTTGAGCTGGAGATGGTGCTGGCGCGCGAGATCGGAGCCGTTCCAGAGCCCGGCTATGGTTGGCAGGTCGTGCGTTGTCACAGCGGCAAGAGCTTCGTGCGGATAGGTCTTCGGATCTTTCTTCTCAAACCAGAGCAGGCGATAGGAGAGCACGCGGCGGCGCGCGAGCTTGCGGCGAACTTCCTCTTCGACGGTTCCCAGGTCTTCGCCGACTACGTAGGCACGGGCACGCTGGCTTTCGAGCGCAACGATGGCCAGCAGCTCATCGGCGTTGTAACGCACGTAGGTTCCGTATTTGGCGGGCATGCCTTCGGGAATCCAGAAGAGGCGAAAAAGCCCCATCACGTGATCGATGCGCAGGCCGCCGCCATGGCGAAACGCGGAGCGGATGGTTTGGACGAACGGTTGATAGCCGGCTGCGCGCAGCTTGTGCGGGATGAAAGGTGGAAGACCCCAGTTCTGGCCCTGGGTGTTGAACTCGTCGGGAGGCGCGCCGACGCCGGTTCGTTTGGCCAAAATATCCTGCCAGGCCCAGGCATCCGCGCCTGCCGGATCGACGCCGATCGGCAAATCCTGCATGATGGCGAGATGCTCGGAGCAGCGTGCAAGCTGGCGGTCGAAGAGCCACTGGAGCCACTGATGAAACTCCACGCGACGGCTGTTTTCCCGGGCAAAACGGGCGACGGCCTGGTTCGCGGGATGGCGAAATTCGGCCGGCCAGGAATGCCAGCCGCAGCCGTGGCGTTCGGCGAGCGCGCAGAAGATGCCGTAGCGCTCGAGATCCGGACCCTGCTCGCGGCAAAAAGACGTGAAGGAATCGTCGCTTTTGAAATCCTTCCAGAGAAGCTCCAAAGCGCGCATCTTGAGTTCGAAGACCCGATCGCGATCGATCAGCCGCTCGCGGTTCAGTTCCTGCCCGGCGCGGGCGGCTTGCCGGATAGATTCGGCGTGTGCGGCGACACCAGGCGCCCATTCGACGTGAATCCAAAGAGGATTAAAGAAGCGGCGAGAGCTCGGGTAGTACGGGCTAGGCTGCTGCGGCTTTATTGGAATTGCGGCGCTCAGGGGATTGAGGAGGAGCATGCCGGCTCCCTGCTCACGGGCGGACCACTCGGCCAGGCGTTCGAGGTCGGCAAAATCGCCGATGCCCCAACTCTGGCGGGAGCGCGCGGCGTAGAGCTGCACGGCCCAGCCCCAGGTGGTGAGTCCGTCGGGCAGCCAGCATTTGCCCGGGCTGGCAATGAGGCGCACAGGCTCCGCCGGGCCATCTGGCTGGAAGGTGTGATAGCCGGGCGGAAGATCGGGCGGAAAGCTCTTTTCGACATGCAGGCTGCCGCCGGTTTCGAGCGTGATGGTGCCGGGGGCGGGTAGCGGGCGGTGTTTGCCGGTTTCGACGACCAGGACGGACTCGGGCGGGGGTGCATCTTCGTCGATCTCCATCGCCCGATGAATGGCGCGTACGGTTTCGGAACGGGCTTTGTGCCATTTCTGGAAAGCGTCCTGATAGGTGAGGTCGACGCCCCAGGAGTCGGTGCGGGTCATGGGTGGGATCGGAAGCGGCTTCACTCGCTGTTAGGAATCCGGTTTAGCGGTTCTATCTGAGAGGTTAATGTATGCATCGGCTCTGCTTATCAGAACAAACTGAGAGCTTTTGAGGTTTCAGGCGACGATCTATTTTTGCGCATATATGCCGAGACAGCAGAAGACAGAGAGCCGTAACGAAAATGGGCGGTCAATTGCAAAGAAGACACGCGTGAAGCGCATGACCGTTCATCCAATCGACACGCTGCTGGTTCAACAGCTCGAAAATCTTCTAGATGGAGAGCGGGCGCTGAAGGCGAGGTATTCGGCGCTCGATCCTTCGCTGGACACTCCTGAAGTACGCATGGCGTTTTCGAAGGAGTTGTCGGATCTGAAAGAGCGCGCGGACCGGCTGTATCGTTTTGTGAATGCGATGGATTACTACGGGTCGCTGGATTATACGGCGTTCCGGCCGGCGGCCGGCGCTGGTTCGATGGCGATGGCCTAAAGACGGCCCCGGCGAGGACAAACACGCGCGGGCATAAGGCCCGTCCTGTAAAATCAAGCTGTTGCAACGGCAGCCGCGTTAGAGGTAAAAAAGGCTATGTCGCAACCGCGGAGCTCCTGCCAGGGCCGGTCGATGAACCTGCTGCGGCTGGAGCTGGAGCATTTATATGCGCAACGCTCGGCCGTCGATGCCGCCATCAGAGCGTTGCAGGGTTTTCGAAGCTATTCCCCAACCCGGCTGGAAGCCGGACAAGCGAACGCAAACTTGGAGTTGCGGTCCAAGCCTTGTAACCTAACAAGTTGCCGGCACGCCTAGAAAGTTTGGAGGCTTGACAGGTCCGGCTCGGTTTTGCCGGTATGCTTGTTGAGCCAGAGCTGATTGAAAGAGCGCGTGCCGCGGACGGGCAGGCGTTCAACCAGATCGTGCTGGCGTATCGGAAGCGCATCCTGGGCACGATTTCGCGGCTGATCGGCCGGCCGGAAGACGTCGAGGATGTGGCGCAGGAGGTTTTTGTCCGGTTGTACTATTCGCTCGATCAACTGCGAGCGGCGGAGGTCTTCGAGCCGTGGCTTTACCGTTTGACGGTGAACGCGGCTTACGATTACTTACGGCGGCGCAAGCGGCGAGCCGAATCGCGCATGTCCGATTTAAGCGAGCAGCAGGTACTGATGGCGGATTCGGCGGCAGGTCTCAAGCAGGACGAGAGCGAGCGCGAAAAAGGCCGGGTGCGTGACTTGATGAATTCGTTGTTCCAAAATGTTTCCGACGAGGACCGGCTGCTGCTGACGCTGAAAGAAGTGGAAGGGCTTTCGCTCAAGGAGCTGGAGCAGATTTATCATGTCAAGGAAAATGCGCTGAAAGTGCGCTTATTCCGGGCCAGGCAGCGAGTTCTGAAGGCCTATAATATGGCATCGGAAAGCGGGCGGATTTGAGGTTTTGCTGATGAGCGAACGCGGATTGGACGATCTCTTCGAGCGGTACCGGGCGGCGTGTCCCGAGGTGGAACCGGGACCGAACTTCATGCCTAGTTTGTGGCAGAAGATCGAAGCGCGGCAGAGCTTCTGGTCCGTGTTCGGGCGGTTCGGCAAGAGGCTGACGACGGCGTCGGCGGCCCTTTGTTTGCTGTTGCTGGCGCTGAATCTGTTCTTTTCGCCGGGTGCGCTGAATGTGATTCCGACCTATGCGGACGCGCTGATGGCCGATCATTCGGCCGAGAGCACCGATTATGGCGAGGCGATTCGCAGTAATACGCCAGAGGCCCCGCCTGAGCGTTAAGGTATGAGACGGAATCAGTGGCTGGCGTTGGGGCTGGCTGTTCTGTTATTTGTCTGCGGCCTGGTCGCCGGCGTACTCGCCGACCGGTACTTCACCGAGGAGACCGTGAACGCGAAGACGGCGGAAAATTTCCGCCATCATTACACGAATGAGATGCGGGCGAAGTTAAACCTCTCACCGCAGCAAGTGGCGCGGCTCGATGTCATTTTGGACGAAACCAAGGCCAAATATAAAGCCGTGCGCGACGAGTACCGTCCGGAGATGGTGAAGATCAAGAACGAGCAGATCGAGCGTGTGAAATCGATACTGACGAGCGAACAGGTGCCGGAGTACGAGAAATTGGTGGCCGAACGCGAAAAGCGCTACCAGGAACAGCAGGAACGCGACCGGCAGGAAGACGAGAAGCGGGCCGCGGCGCATCGGGCGCAACTCGGACAGAAGTAGGTTTTTTCGGCAGATTGGTTCCGCGGCGTGGATGCCACGGAATTACCGCAAAAAAAACGAATGATGGACGCAGTTCGAGTATTGTCGATGCTGATTCCGACCGCGTTGTTGTTCGCGGCCTCGCCACCGGGAATGCAGACGAAGATCTTGTTCGCTGACTCTAAGGCGACTGTCTCGATGGTAACGATCCCGGCTCGGGCGGTCTATGGCATCCCAACGAAATTGCCTAACAATGCCATTTGGATTGCAATAGACCCTGTGGAGCTTTTTCGCGTAGGTGCTGCGGATGCTTTCCCCCAAGTCGCAAAGCCTGGAGACAACGGGAAGCTTTCGCCTGACGAGAAGCTCAGGTTCCGGAACGCTACCAGCCGACATGCGCGACTGATTATTGTTGAGATCAAAACGATAGAGAATGAGCCCACGATTTCGGCTCCGGAACTCGCGGCGGGGCAGATCCTCGAGGACGCCAGCGATGCCAAGGATAGGCTCTTGATCGCAATATCCGGCTTAAGACTACTGGATGTGTGGAATCTGGAGACGGATGAAGGACGTCCCTGGAGGTCGAGTAAACCTGTCCTGATTAGCTTGCGTCCAGTTGACGTGCGATGGATCCAATCAGGAATCCACCGGTTTAAGAACCTGCTCCAAACACCCGCTCAATTCGTAACTATCGAGCTTTAGATGTGGGTCGGTAGCAGCCGAGTGGGTTCTTTTCTGGCGGAGCAACCTGTTACCCACAGGCCTGTCGAAAACTCACGAATAATTCGCCTCCTTCAAGACGGCCTTTGCTACTTTGAATCAAACAGCACATGTCGCATTTGAGGTGTAGTGTCGCCGGCTGCGGCGCGAGGTTGGATTTGCATGAGCGGGCGCTGGCATGTCCGCGCTGCGGCGAACTGCTGGAAGTTGTGATGGATGCGCCCGCAGGCGAGCCGCGCGATTTGAAACGACGATGGCTCGAACGGCGTTCGTCTTTCGAACCGCGAGAAATGAGCGGAGTCTGGCGCTTTCGCGAGTTTCTGCCGGCTGAAGATTATGCAGCAGAACAGATAGTGACGCTGGGAGAAGGGAACACGCCGGTTGTGCGCGGGCAGCGGACAGCGGAATGGGTTGGGCTGAAGCAGCTTTGGTTTAAGCATCTCGGCTGGAATCCCACCGGCTCATTTAAAGACCTGGGCATGACGGCGGGAATGACGGAAGCGAAATTTGCCGGCGCCAAAGCGGTGGCATGCGCTTCGACCGGTAACACGGCAGCGTCACTTGCAGCCTATGCGGCGCGCGCTGGAGTCACGGGACGTGTGTATCTTCCGGCCGGGCAAGCGTCAAATAATAAGCTCGCGCAGGCGCTCGATTTCGGCGCCGAGGTGATCGCAATTGAAGGCAGCTTCGACGATGCGTTGAATCAACTGCTTGCGAGCAACGATCCGGAACTGTATTTTCTGAATTCGATCAATCCGTTTCGCGTAGAAGGGCAGAAGACGGCAGTGTTCGAGCTGCTCGAACGCTTCGATTGGCGCGTGCCGGATTACCTGGTAGTGCCGGGCGGAAATTTAGGAAATTCGTCGGCCTTCGGGAAGGCGTTTGAGGAGTTGCGCCGGTTCGGATTTATCGAGCGCGTGCCGCGCATGATTATCGTGCAGGCCGAAGGCGCGAATCCGCTGGCGCGCATGTGGCAGGCGGGCGCGTCGAAGCTTACGCCCGTTGCGAAGCCTGAAACGGTTGCGACGGCGATTCGCATCGGCAATCCGCGCTCGTGGAAAAAGGCGCTGCATGCGGTGGAACTGACAGGCGGTTTTGTGATGGACGTGAGCGATGAAGAGATCGGCGAAGCGAAGGCGCTGATCGGGCGCGATGGCGTCGGCTGCGAGCCGGCCTCGGCGACGACGCTCGCCGGATTGCGCAAGCTTGCGCGGGCCGGGAAATTGGAACGCGACGCATGGGTGGTAGCGATGCTGACCGGGCATGCGCTGAAAGATACGGACTACATCGCCAAACAACACGAGAAGGCTCGCGGTGAGCTGGCGCTCGCGCATTAGCAAAGGCCGGGCGATAATGCAAAGCTTTGAGATACGCGTACCAGGTTCGATCGCGAACCTGGGACCGGGCTTCGACACGCTTGCCGTAGCCGTGCAGCTTTATCTATATCTGAACGTTACGGTGCTCCCGGGAGAGAACCGGCTCGAGTTTCATTTTTGCGATTGTCCGGTGGAAGGCGAGAACTACATCGAGCGCGCGTTCCGTTTTCTGGCCGGGCAGCGCGGCGGTTCGCATCCTTCGCTGCGCGTCGAGGTGCGCAGCGAGATCCCGCTCAAAGGCGGCTTGGGGAGCAGCGCGGCGGCCACGGTCGCGGGCTTGCGGCTCTACGAAGCAGTTAGCGAGCCGCTTTCCACACAGGGATTGCTGAATGCGGCGTGCGCGCTCGAAGGACACCCGGACAACGCATCGGCCGCGCTGCTTGGCGGGTTGACGATCGGTTGCCAAATGCCGGACCGCTCGGTTTTTGCGGTGCGGCTGGAATGGCCCGAGGCGCTTTCGTTTCTGGTGCTGACCCCGAAGCTTTCCTTATCGACGTCCGCATCGAGACGGGTGCTGCCGGAGACGGTTCCGCTGGAAGATGCGATTTTCAATCTGCAGCGTGTGGCGCTTTTTTTGCAGGCGATTCAGAGCGGCGACTATTCGCTGCTGCGCGAGGCGTTGCATGATCGCTTGCACCAGCCGTTCCGGCAGTTGCTAGTGCCGGGACTCGGAGAACTGCTCGGACTCGAGCACCCGGATTTGCTAGGAGTTTGCCTGAGCGGGGCTGGTCCTTCGATTGTTGCGTTCGCCGAGCGGAATGTGGACGAAGTGGAACAAGCGCTACGCGATTGCTACGCACGCCAGCATGTGCCCTTCACGATCCGGCGGCTGGCGGCTCATGCAGCGCCAAGCGATGAGCCCGCGTTTTGCCAGCGCGGCGAAGATTCACGATAGATGAGCCCGCGTTTTGTCAGCGCGGCGAAGATTCAGGGAGCGACGTGGCGGCGAGTTTGCCGAGCTCGCATTCCTGATGCACGGCGCGCACGGCGCGGTCGAGATGGTCGAGCCGTACGATGATGCCGATGGTCAATTCGCTGGAGCCCTGCGCGATCGCTATGATGTTGATCTCTTCGCGGGAAATAGCGGTGAAGACACGTCCCGCCAGGCCCGGAGTGCCGCGCATGCCTTCGCCGACAACCGCCAGTAAGCCGACGTTCTCGTCGACCTCGAGCGGTTTCAGATAGCCGTGTGCCAGCTCGAGCGAAAGATTCAATTCGAGCGCTTCGACGGCGGCGTTTACGTCGTGCTTGCGGATCAGAAAACAGAAACTCTGGCGATAGCTCGAGCTGGTGAAGACGAGAATTTCAACATTGGCGAGCGCGAGGGCATCGAGAGCGCGGGCCATCAGGCGGGTGCCGCTTAGCACGGCGTTGGAGGGCTCCATCGAGATGAGCGCGACATTCGACATCGAAGTAACGGCGCGCGCGCCTTTCGGCTCGTCGAAATGCGTGACGATTTTGGTGCCGGGCTTGTGGGGAGCGAAACTGTTCTTGCTCCAGACGGGAATTTGCTTTTCGACCAGGGGCGCGAGCGTGCGCGGATGCAGAATCTTGGCGCCGTTATAAGCGAGTTCGGCGGCTTCGGCGTAGGTGACTTCGTCGAGCACCGCGACATCCGAGACCAGGCGGGGATCGGCGGTCATGATACCGTCGACGTCGGTCCAGATCCAGAGCTCTTCGGCATCGAGCGAGGCCGCGAGAATCGAGGCGGAGAAGTCGGATCCGCCGCGGCCGAGCGTGGTGGGGCGTCCATCAGTTGTGGCGCCGTTAAAGCCGGTGATGATGGGAGTAACGCGCTGTTCGAGCAGTGGCAGCAGCCGTTCGTGGCAGCGCCGTCGCGTCAGGTCCATCAAAGGCGTGGCGTTACCGAAGACGGCATCGGTAACAATCACATCGCTGCCGCTGATGGCCGCTGCCTCGACACCTTGCGAGCGCAGATACTGGGCCAGGAGCTCAGAAGAAAGTTTTTCACCAATGGCAACTGCTTCGTCGACCGAGCGCGGCGGACGCTCGCCGAGCATCAGAACGCCGTTCGCGATGCGCTCGAATTCCATGGCGAGAGTTTCGATCGCACCTGCGGCTTCGGCGTTTAAGCCGAGCTCATGCGCGGCTTCCATGTGACGTGCGCGCAGTTTGGCAATGTTCTCGCGAACGCCGGGGCGGTCGCCGAGTTCGGCGCGCAGCAGTGTTTCTAAGAGCAGGTCGGTGATCTTGGACATAGCCGACACGACGACCGCGACCGGCTTCGATTCGCGCGCGATGAGCTCGGCGGCCACGCACATGCGCGCCGCGCTGCCCATACTGGTACCGCCGAACTTCATCACGAGCAAATTCTTCATTGCTTCTGTATTTTGCCATGCGGGAGCAGGGATAAACTGAGGCGCAATGAGTGGCAAGAGCTTGCCGGTATGGCTCGAAGCGAGTTGGGCGGATGGGCGTTTGGCGGCGCGGAATCTTGTGCGCCGGCCCGTGTTTGCGCTAGTTGCCGTGATCACGCTGGCGCTGGGAATCGGCGCAAATACCGCTGTATTCAGCGTGATCAGCGCGGTGTTTTTGCGTCCGCTGCCGTATTCGCGGCCGGAGCGGCTGGTCTGGTCGACCGAATACTTTCCGAATTTTCAGCGCGCGCAGGTGTTTCTGCCGGAGTATGCGGCCTGGCGCGAGCATACGACTGCGTTTGAACACCTGGAGGCGTATGGAATCAGCGCAGGCGTGAACTTTGCGGCCGAAAAACAGAGCGCCGAACGGGTTCAGGCCGGGCACGTGACGCCGGGATTTTTCACGATGCTCGGCGTGACGCCGCAGCTTGGCAGAACGTTCCGGGAAGGCGAAACAGATCGAGTGACGATAATTAGTGACCCGCTTTGGCGCGGCTATTTTCATGCGGACCCGGGAGTGTTACATCGCGCGGTGCTGATTGATGGCGCGCCGGCGACGATTATCGGCGTAATGCCGCGCGGATTCGTCGATCCGGGCGCGCCCGATGCCGGAGTGTGGCTGCCGGATGCAGTGGATGCACAGAGTTCGGAGCCGGGGCGCTCGATGCATTTCGCGGGCGGCGTGATCGGGCGGCTCAAAGCGGGTGTGACGGCGGAACAGGCGCGAGTGGATTTAACCAGAATTGCGCGCGCGATGGACCATGCCTATCCGATGCCGTGGTTACGCTATCACAGCGCGGCGAGCGTGCGTGTTGTGCCTTTGCGAGAGCAGTTGACGAGCTCGTCGAAAACCGCCATTTTCGTGCTCGCGGGCGCGGTTGGCTTCGTATTGCTGATCG
>DATBGM010000198.1:0-46313 GCA_036557945.1 Bryobacteraceae bacterium
CTCCGGCTGAAACTTGCGTCCGAAGCCCCATGCGCACCAGATCGGGTCGAATGCACCGGCCGCAGGCTCTTCAAAATGTACGCCGCGGTCCATCATCATGCGGCGGTAATCGCGCAATGCTTCGAAGTAGTCGCGCTGATGTACGGCGACAAACGTTTCCGGCGTCTGAAACGAAGCGCCTGGCCGCAGCACCAGGTTCTGTTTGCCTTCGATTGCGAGTGTGGCGCGGTCGTCAGAGGGCATTGCCACCGGTTCGGAGACCAGTTGTGGAGTTAGTTCATCGTGCCCCACAGCGATACCGAAATCCGGCCGCCAAATATCCACAACCGGCGTCCCGCCGCCGTAATCGTCCGCATTCATTCCGAGATAGTTGTCCTGATGGAATCCAGCTTTAAGTGGAACCACCCAGTCGGGGCGCTTTTCATAGGATCCGCTCTGGAGCGACCAGAAAGCCGTTCCGTTTCTGTTTTCACCAGCAGCGATCGTGTACGAGGCGTTCCGCCAGCCGGTCACGTGTACCGGATGCGCGCCGCGATTGATGTATCGGACATTTATGACCAGCACTCGCCCGTAGCGGTCGAATGCGTCTACGGTTTCTTCCCGTTCGATATCGGCTGCTTGCGCCGTAATCGTCAGCCGCCGCGCCGTGCCGCGCTTGTCCGAGAAGGTTGCCGTACTCTGCCGCTTCACACGCCAAAGTTCCAGTCGTTTTCCATCCACCAGCAGTGACTCCGACGCGCTTGCGGGCCCCACGACCATGCTCCTGCCATCGAAGCGCGCCGTGATTGTGGTTCTGCCATTCTCGTCGAATTGCATCCCGATATTCGGCGCCTGTATTTGCGCGACCGGAACGTCCGCCGCGAGTGCCGTGGAACCGGCGATGCAGCAGAAAATCGCAGCGAGTGCAGGGATATTGCTAATCGCTTTCATTTGATATCGTTCTGTAAAGCATACCTCTTTAGCAATTGCTTAATATGCTGCAAAATGAGAAGAAACCAAGTGTCTGCTTCCGGAATGGCGATCTTTTGTTCTCGCTTTCGAAGTGAAACACTGCGTAAACTAGATTCGGATGCCCCGCAAGCAACCCGTCCTCCTGGCCACCGAGCGGCGCCGCGAGATATTGAAGATCCTCAAGAGCGAAGGGCGTCTTTCGGTGGAAGATCTCGTCGGGCGATTTCGCGTTTCAGCCGTTACTCTCCGCTCCGATCTTGGCCAACTCGCCGACGAGGGCCATCTGGTTCGGTCGTACGGCGGCGCCATTCTTGCGAAGGATCCAGCGGAAGACTTCCCGATTCGCGTAAAGCAGTCCATCCGCCACGCGGAGAAGGTGCGCATTGCCCAAACAGCCGCGCGCATCGTGCAGCCGAACCAGACCGTGATCCTCGACTCCGGTACGACATCGGCCGAAGTCGCCAAAGCGATCAAGCGGCGGAATCTGGGAGCCCTGACCGTTATCACTCACGCGCTCAATATTGCCCAGGAGTTTCTCAATACGCCGCTGGTCTCGGTGGTCGTTATCGGCGGGGTCATGCGCCACGTTTCGGCTTCAGCAGTCGGACCGCAGGCAGAGCGCATGGTTCGCGAGCTCGGCGCCCATCACTTTTTCCTTGGCGTCGATGGCCTGACGCCGGAACTGGAACTCGCCACACCGGATGTTTTGGAGGCACAGTTGAATAGCATCATGATGCAAGTCGCCGAAGAAACGACGCTGATTGCGGACGGCAGCAAATTTGGCCGGCGCAGCCTCTCGCCCATCGGCAAGGTGGACCGCGTGAAGCGAATAATTACCGATACAAGCGCCGACGCCGGGATAGTGAATCGCATTCGCGAACGTGGCGTCGAAGTGATCGTCGTCTAAACGCGGGAGCTTCATGGCTGACCTCCACGTGGCCTCTCCTTCAACGGCGCAACTCCGCCGCGCGCTCCGCCTGCGAGACTTAGTGCTCTACGGCATCATTATCATTCAGCCGACTGCGCCCATGCCCGTCTTCGGCGTCGTCAGCCAGACTGCTCGCGGTCATGTGGTAACAACGGTGCTTTTCGCCATGATCGCGATGCTGTTTACCGCAATCAGTTACGGGCGAATGGCTCGCATCGTGCCTAGTGCCGGTTCGGCCTATGCATACGTTTCGCATTCGCTGCATCCGGGGCTCGGTTATCTGACGGGCTGGAGCGTGGCGCTCGATTACATGCTGAACCCGGTGATCTGCACGATCTGGTGCAGTAAAGCGGCGCAGAATTTTTTTCCGTTTCTGCCGTTCTGGCTATTGGCGCTTTTTTTTGCGGGACTGTTCACCACGCTCAATTTGCGCGGCATCGAAACATCGGCGCGCATCAATTTCGGAATGGCTGCCGGCATGGGCATCGTCGTACTGGTGTTTTTTGTTTACGCCGGCCTGTACCTCGCGCATCAGCACCTGACGCCTGCGGCTCTGCTGCGCCCCTTCTACGATCCCGCATCCTTCAACTTCTCCCGGTTCGGCTCCGGTGTTGCCATTGCGGTGCTCACGTATATCGGGTTTGACAGCGTCTCTACGCTCGGCGAAGAAGTCGAAAATCCGAAACGCAATATCCTGCTCGCGACCGTGCTCGTCTGCCTGATCACCGGTGCGCTCGCCGCCACGGAGGTCTACGCAGCACAGCTCGTCTGGCCGGATTATGCGAAATATCCGGACGTAGATACTGCCTTTGTCTATGTCGCGCGGCGTGCGGGAGGACCGTGGCTGTTCGCTCTCATGAACTTCACGCTTCTCGTGGCAACCGTCGGATCCGGTTTCAGTGCGCAACTGGCCGCCGCGCGTCTGCTGCTTGGCATGGGACGGGACAATGCGATTCCGCGCCGCTTCTTCGCCTCAGTAAATGAACGAACGCGCATTCCGCGCAATAACGTTCTGTTTTGTGGCGTGCTTGCTTTTGTCGTCGCGCTCAGCATTTCGTACGCACGCGGCGCGGAGCTTCTCAATTTCGGCGCGTTTATCGCCTTCATGGGTGTGAACACGGCCGCGTTTTGGGAGTATTGTGTACGCCGCGGCGAGCGCACCTGGCAATATTTACTGCCGCCTGTGCTCGGCTTTGTTGTGTGTCTTTATATCTGGCTCCATTTGAGTCTTCCGGCAAAAATTGCCGGATGCTCGTGGCTTGCCCTGGGCGCTCTATACGGCTGGCAGCGTGGTGTTTTTCGAAAGCATCTTGCGGAGAAGGTATAACGTTGCGAACTACGAATATCGGCGGTGCAGCGCCTGTTGCCGGCGCCTTAACTCTGAATGAAATCTCCCAGCAGCCCGAGCTTTGGCTGAACACGGCAGAAAGAGTCGGCCATGCAGGCTGGCGTCTTCCGCTCGACCGCCCTTTGATCGCTACCGGGGCGGGCAGTTCCGCTTACGCAGCCGCCGCCGTGGCCGGCGCAGCGCGCATGTCGGCGGCTGTACCTACTACCGATTTGCTGGCAGCATCAAAGCGCGATATCGAACGCGTTTGCCCCGGTTTTTCGCAGCGCGGCACTCTGCTTTCACTGGCGCGTTCCGGTGACAGTCCCGAAAGTCTCGGCGCCGTCGAACGTATAAGACACATGTTTCCATCCGTCGAGCATTTCGCGATCACCTGCAACTCTCAAGGACAACTGGCTCGAGATCGGGCGATCCGGTCGCTTGTGCTCGATCCGCGGGCCAACGACCGCAGTCTCGCCATGACCAGTTCCTTTTCAAACCTTGTGCTTGCCGGCATGCTGCTGCTCGGTGCTACGCCGATCGCAGATTCGCTCGAAGCCATTTCCGCACGCGCAGCGCAGCTACTGCCCAGCCTGCGCCCGACGGCTCAATCAGTTGCTGCCGAAACGAAATTTACACGCGCCGTTGTTTTGGCGGGTGCTGCTTTGCGGCCCGTCGCGACCGAAGCTTCCCTCAAAATTCTCGAGATGACCGCCGGTGACATCGTTGCATTACCCGAGTCGTACCTCGGCCTGCGCCATGGGCCCATGAGCTTCTTGCGGCCCGACTCGCTCATTGTCTGTTTCGCCTCTTCCCATGCAGCGAGCCGGCGATATGAAACGGATCTGATCGAGGAGTTGCAACGAAAGCAATTGGGCTGGATCGTCGCAGTAGGCCCGAGCGATGTGTTTCCAGAAGCCGTTCTTTCTGTTCCCGCGATCGCACCGGACCTGCCGGACCATTTGCGTACACCGTTCGAGATTGTCTTCGCACAGCTTCTCGCCTATTCGCTCAGCCGCAGCCGTGGCCACGATCCCGACAATCCCAGCCCAAGCGGCATCATCACGCGGGTGGTTGGGCGGTTTCAACTCCATGAAATTGGCGACTGATCTCATGTTCAAGCGTTTCCCAATGCGAAAGCTCCGCCGCCTACTTCCATACATGGCGGCCGTTTATTTCGCCTCTGCCGCTGAGCGGCAGGTCGATCCAACTTTCCTACATCGCCGTGTCGACCAGCTCGCCGAGTCGCATAATGCGGTCTCGACTTCGACCTGCCGTTATTACCCCATTTTTGGAGAAGGCGCATCGAATGCATCGATTCTCGCGAGTATCGCGCGCTTTGCCCGCATCGATATCGATCCGAATGGCGGCTGTGCTTCTACCGCGCCCGCTCGTGAGGACCAGGTGTATGTGGTTCTCTCCGGTAACGGAGAGGCTGCCTATGGGAAAGAAATCGTTCCCCTCCGCAAAGAGGACTACATTTACATGCCCGCGGGAGTTCCTCGCGCCCTCAAAAATCCATCCCGCACTCCTCTGCAGGTGCTTGTGATGGGGTTCCGCACCGGCGGCAATTCTGAACCCGCGCCTCCACACCCGCTCAAAGCAAATATCGAAGACGTACCCACGCAACTCGTCAGCGGCCATCCGTCTTCGACCCTGTATCGGCTCCTGATGGGCGATAGGGAAAGCAAGCGCGACCGTATAGCGGCGGGGGATGTTCTCACGAGCCTGTTTCTGATGGAGATTGCGCCCGGGGGCACAAACTTCCCGCATCATCACGAGCGCGAAGAAGAAATCTACCTCGTGCTGGACGGCCACGGCGATATGGTCGCGGGCGGCGGCATGGATGGCATCGAAGGCCGCCACCCTGCGCGTGCCGGAGACGTCTACTTCTTCCGCCTGAACTGCACAGTCGGCTATTACAGCGCGCCGCAAACGAGATCGCGGATCCTCGCTGTACGCTCGTGGTACCCCGGCATGGCCGTGCCGAATGCCGAGCACTGAATCTAAACTCGGGATGCGCAACCCAGCATATGTTTGATTGCCTGGTGGCGGGAGACGCGAACGCTGACCTTCTGGTCGAAGGGAGCGATCCTCTCGAACCTGGCGTCGAGCGGCTGGCCTCCGATTTAAATCTTGTTCTGGGAGGTTCGAGCGCGATCACCGCCTTCAACTTATCCCGGCTCGGCGCGCGTGTGATGTTTGCGGCAGTTATCGGCCGGGATTTGTTCGGGCGATTTGTCGAAGAGAAGCTTGCAAGTGGTGGGGTCGATCTCAGCGGAGTGCGGCGCATGGCGACTCACAAGACCGGCGTGACGATCTGGTATTCCCGCCAACATAAGCGCGCGGGACTCACCTACCCCGGCACAATCGCGATGCTTGAATGTGCGGATATTTCGAAAACGCTCCTGAAAGCGGCGCGGCATCTACACGTCGGGGCATATTTTCTTCAAACGCGGCTACACGTCGATGCTCCCAAATTGTTTGCGGAAGCTAAAGGCATAGGGCTGACTACTTCGCTCGATTGTAATTATGATCCTCGTGAACAGTGGGATTCGAATCTGCGAGAAGTGCTGAAGCATACCGATATCTTTCTTCCGAACGAAGACGAGGCGCTGGCGATTACGGGCGCTTCCAGATTCTCAGCAGCGGCTCGTGAACTGGCCCGCCTGGCAGCATGCGTAGTAATTAAGCGCGGTGCGGCCGGGGCATTCATGGTGACTCGCACCGGAGAATTTGAAATGCCCGCTTTGCCGACTGAGGTTGTCGATACCACCGGCGCAGGAGACAGTTTCAATGCCGGTTTCCTGGCTGAATATACAAAACACGGGAATCCTGAGTCGTGCCTGCGGAGCGGCATGGTTGCAGCCGCGCGAAACGTCCGTAAGATCGGCGGAACCGCCGCTTTCGAGGGTTGATCGAGCGTTCACGATGAATGTCTCAAATTCAGGCATTGCGGTGGTTGCACACAGTGGCGGTCCCACACCCGTCATCAACGCGAGCCTGCTCGGCGTCGTCGAAGAAGCCCGCGTGCACAAATCGTTCACTGACTTGTACGGAGCACGGTTCGGAATTCCGGGAATCCTGCAGGAAGATTTTATCGATCTCTTCGCGCAGCCGCCGGAACTGCTGCGAAAGGTGGCGAAAGCGCCTGCATCCGCGCTGGGGTCCTCGCGCTACGAGGTGGCGCCGCAGGACTTGAATCGCGTCCTGAGCGTATTTGCGGCGCACAACGTCCGCATTTTCTTCTATACCGGCGGCAACGGCTCGATGGGAACCGCTCTCCAACTGAAACACGAAGCCGAGCGCCAGAATTTTCCGCTGCAGATTATCGGCATCCCGAAGACGATCGACAACGATCTGCTTGCGACAGATCACACGCCCGGTTACGCTTCCACAGCACGTTTCTTTGCGCATGCGGTGCGCGACATCGGCGCGGATAACAAATCGTTGCCGAATCAAGTGGAGATCGTCGAGGTTCTTGGGCGGAATGCCGGCTGGATTGCCGCCGCTACTTCCTTCGCCAAGTCGAACCTTGATAGCGCGCCTCACCTCATCTATCTTCCCGAGAACAGGCTGCCCCGCGAGAAGCTTCTGGACGATGTCGCCAGCGTGTTTCGCCGTTTGCGCCGCTGTGTGGTAGTCGTCTGCGAAGGGCAACTCGACGAGAATGGGGAACCGTTTGGCGCAGATGTTCGCGCGGGTTCCCGGGGCGCGCTTGCTCAAAACCTTGGACACTGCCTATCCGTGCTGATTGCGAGCAGTCTCAACCTGCGCGCTCGCAGCGAAAAGCCTGGTCTGTTAGGTCGTTCCAGTTCCGCTTACGTTTCACCGGTTGACTGGGAAGAGGCACGCAACTGCGGGCAAGAGGCCGTTAAATGCGCAGTCCGCGGTTGTTCCGGCGTGATGATCACCATTAACCGTAAGACCGGGCAGGAGTACTGCGCCGCCTACGGGCAAGCACCGCTGGAAGAGGTCGCTTTTCAAGAACGCCTGTTCCCGCTTGCCTGGATGACCAGCGAGCGCACGAATGTTCTGCCGGCATTCCGCACGTACGCTGCGCCGCTGATCGGAAACGTCGAGACCCATGCAGAACTTGTCGAAAGAGCACGGATGTAACAGCAAGGAGCGCGGGCATCGGTCGCTATCGCTCGAAGAGATTTGGTGGCAGGCCGCCGGCAGCAGTGTATCAACTCTCAATGAATAAGAACTGACCGATCAGCGTCGCCATAAACAGTCGGACAAGAATCTCGATAACTGTCGAAGCGCGTCATACGAGATGACCGTGTCACAACCGGAATTGCTTACCTCTGCTTTCGCTTTGGCAACTTGGCGTTACTGTTATACGCCAGCGACAGGTTAATCCAGTAATCAAGATCGCGTTGAGCCTCTACGGCATCTGCATCTACGTAGACGTACCCTCGATACTCTCGTCCCTTCATCACGACCGTCCGACAGCCTTTACGTTCCAGAGCGGAATCGTGAATCGCCGGATTGATGCGGCACATAATTCGGTCTCGACCGACGCTGACACACATCCTATTTCGGACCATGAACGTGATGCCGCCGAACATCCTCTTCTCCTCGATATCGACGCCGCGGTCAAGAGCAGCTCTCACACGATTTAACAAAACATCGTCCGGCGGCACTACGATTTCCTCCTGCTGTTTGTTGGCATCAGCAGGTTACTCCGATCTTTGGATGCTGCACCTGAAGACTGTAACCGGAGCGCAGTGCGCGAGAGCGGCGACGAATCTTCTCGATGGACGGATTCGGGCATCTGCGAGCGGCGCGGTGCAGCAGTTTTCTGATCGATAAGACGGAACGCCTCGCGAATCAAAGCACCTAGTTGCTCGTCGTCCACTTTGGAAAGCTCTACCCCAACCCAGCCGTTAACACCAACATAGGGCGGACGGAAATAGACTTCCGGCGCTTCCTCAATCAGAGCACTCTGTACGCCCGCGGCGGCAGGCAGCCACGCAGCGACATGGCCGTCTCCGTGATGATTATTCGCGAACATGGCGAACACGCGCTTGGGAGTAAAAAATGTCGGCTCCCCATGAGAGAGCTTCTCGATTGTGCCGGGAATCGATCTGCAAATGCTCCGCACGCGAGCCAGTTGCTTCCCATCGTCCAATCTCGGAGCCGGACCGGCTTTCGATCGAGGAGTCGCTTTAGCCATCTGGCTATTTTCGCTCTTCGGCGCGATCCTGCCCCGCGGCATGCGGGAGGTTGATTTCGATACATGAGCTTTTAAGAGCGCGCCCGACAGTTGGTATGCTTCTCGAAGCCAATCGGTGAGGGGCGCCTCTACCTCGTCCCGATGCGTGATCCGAAAGAAATGCGCAAGCTTGGATTTCGACGTCCGATCGATGCGCCGCACCTCGGGCGTTTTCAGAGAGCGGCCCAGAAAGACGCAGAGTTCGAGGAAACTCTGCCTCGGCCGGACGAAGAAATAGCAGGATTTGCGTGAGAACATGATCGATTTATGGGAAGCATAAATCCTCTGCTCTCCAAATGATTCCGCCGTCTCGCGCAGTCGGTCCCAGGCATCCCGCAAATCTTCGGAGAGATCACGCGTAAGCGCCGCCTCGGTCGTGGTCCAGCAGTCGTGCTCTTCTCCTTGCTCCACCCACTGTTTGCAGTGGTAGCACACTCGACCTGCCATATAACAATTTTCGCCTTCCCTGGTGCAGCAATGGAACCAGCGTAACTGGGATAGATTGAAAATCTATGTACATCGGTATGCTGATCGCTACTCTCGCTTTAGAAAGTCTTGCGTTCGGCCCGTCTGCCGTCTGGCACCCGGGTCCCGATTTCCGCGCCAAAGTACTCACTGCCTGTGAAGGTCGCGGCAGCTCGCTAACTCAGTGTTTTGGTGAGCAAATGAAGGCTACCGGCGCATCGGAACAAGCGGTCCGATTCGCACAAGTCTTACACAACGACGGTTATATGTCGGACTTTCGTTCTGTGGGCCCTATCGGAGTTGCAGCCGTAGCCTATCCGTTTCGAGCGAACGAAAACAACGGGCTGTACTTGGTGAACGGCGATCCGGCCGCTATCGACGTCGATGACATCCAGCGTCTGCCGACTGCGGAGATCAAGAAGAGATACTCCGAGGGCACGCTTTGGCCGGGTGAGCGGATGTCGCCGAACGGCGTATTGGCGCTGGTATTCGCGGACGGCTCACAAAGTTTCGTTGTTGACTACCGCGTTCAGAAGGGCTGTCATGCATGCGCGCTCTTGGCTCGGGCATTCTTCAGCTTTAGGTTCGATTCACGAGGTAAATTCGACGGTATCACGTTGACAGGTATCATTTCCGATCCTGAGCTCGCCCGGGCGGAGAACCGGAAAATGTTGTCGGTAAACAGCGGTACGACATTCAGCATCGTGCTGCCTGCTAACCAGACCACTGGCTATTCGTGGAGTCTTGCACCCGCTACCAAGCGCGAGGGCCTCGAATATTTACGGCACAAATATCACATCCCATCTGGCTCGGCGCCGGGTGCACCAGGCCAGGATTTCTGGACGTTTCAAGCCAAAAGCGCGGGCGAAAGTTTGCTGCTCTTTGAGTACGCTCGGCCCTGGGAAAAGAAACAGCCTGCCGCCACCAGCCTCGCTGTGATGGTCCGGGTCGAGTCAACAATCCCTCCAGGAAAATAGAATAGGCCGGCATCTAATAAGACACGTCCGTGCAAAGGTGGCAGCGCTGTTTCAGGTAATTGAACCACCGGCGCCGGCCACTCCGGCGAGCGCGCCAGAGCCAAGAAAAGTCAATGCCTGTGTGCACGGCTCCGACACACTACCGCCCGAGGGCGGTGGCGTTGCTTACTGATTCCAGCCCAGTTTCGGGGAAGGAATTCAGGCTACTTACCTGAAGCTCCGCGATGTTCCTACGTGGCCAAACCCGGCCTGCGCCTTGCTTGACCTAAGTAACCAAAAACAGGTGGAGCGCCGATGGTGTCTATGATGCTCGCATTCGCAAGCGGTCCTATGGGGACAATGAACTTTACCTGCAGAGCTCTCGTGATTGAGTGGCAGGCAAGGCGGCGTATACTCCGCGTATGCGCCTTCTGGTCGGATTTGCAATAGTCGCTGCCGCTGCGTGTGCTCAGGAAGTCGAAGTAAGCTTCCCGGCGGCGAACTCCAGCAAGCCGTTAGATGGGCGTCTGTACTTGCTGCTTTCGAATGACCCGAGCAGAGAACCTCGAATGCAGATCAACGACACACCGAAGTCTCAGATGATCTTTGGCGTGACGGTTGATGGCTGGAAGCCAGGGCAAAGAATCACAATTGGAAACAACGCCGCCGGATATCCGCGACGCAATCTGCACGATGTGCCGGAAGGCGACTATACGGTCCAGGCGCTGCTCAATGTGTACGAAACATTCCACCGCTCCGATGGCAAGACGATCAAGCTCGCACCCGACCGCGGCGAAGGCCAGCACTGGAACCTCGCGCCGGGCAACCTGTATTCGAAACCGCGAAAAATCCATATAGGCGCGAAATCACCGGCAGCATCGCTCGTTCTTGACCAGGTGATCGGGCCCATTCAGCAGCCGCACGATACGAAGTATGTCCGGCACATTCGCATCGAATCGAAGTTGCTGTCGAAGTTCTGGGGACGGCCGGTGTACCTGGGAGCGATTGTGCTTGTTCCGGAAGGCTTCGATGCGCATCCGGAGGCGCGCTATCCGGTGATGATTTTCCACGATCACTTCGTAAGTGAGCTGAACGATTTCCGGGAGACTCCGCCGGACTCGAACCTGAAGCCGGAGCCATCGGAACGTTTTCACCTGCCCAACTACAACCAGATCGTGCAGCAGGAAGCCTATAGGAATTATCAGGCGTGGATCGCTCCGGGCACGCCGCGCGTGCTGGTTGCAAAACTGCAACACGCCAACCCGTATTACGACGATTCGTACGCTGTGAATTCGGCCAATCTAGGCCCCTATGGTAACGCGATTGAGACGGAGCTCATTCCTGCCATTGAGCGGAAATTTCGGGGCATCGGGCAGGGCTGGGCCCGCTTCGTGTACGGCGGGTCAACCGGAGGCTGGGAATCTCTCGCCGTGCAAATGTTCTATCCGGATCACTACAACGGCGCCTTTGTAGCGTGCCCTGATCCGGTGGATTTCCATGCTTACCTGACGGCCGATCTGTACAACCAGGAAAACATGTTTTATCTTTCCGGAGCGAACAAGACGGTCGAACAGCCGGCGATGCGCGACTACCTCGGCCACACGTTGATATCCATGCGGGACAACATTGCGTACGAAGCCGCGCTGGGCGATCACGGCAGATCCGGCGAGCAATTTGACATATGGCAGGCGGTGTACTCACCGGTGGGCGAGGACGGCTATCCCGAGCCGATTTTTGATAAGCAGAGCGGCAAGATCAACCACAAGACAGCAGACTATTGGCGCGAGCACTACGATCTGAATGCAATTCTGCAGCGCGACTGGAACAGGCTGGGACCGAAACTGCAGGGCAAGCTGCACATCTATGTCGGGTCGGCCGATACGTATTTCCTGAACAATGCCGTGTACCTGATGGAGGACTTCCTGAAGCAGACAGGAACACCGGGGCACGGAGTGCCGTACAAAGGCGAAGTGCAGTACGGGCCGCGTGCGGAGCACTGCTGGAACGGCGATCCCACGAAGCCCAACTGGTACTCACGCTTGCACTACAACCAAATGTATTTGCCGCAGATCATGGAACGTATTCGCAAGACAGCGCCGGCGGGTGCAGATCTGACAAGCTGGCGTTACTAGTTCAAGCGCAGGTTCGTCAGCGTGAAGCGATGTTGTAATCGACCAGGACACCGTTCACAAATTGCGCCTTTACCGTCTCGTTTGCGTTCTGGTAAGTGCAGGTCATCGTTGTCAGGCCATCCTGAACCTGCTCATGCGAATCGAGCGACGGGCCGAAGATTGCCTCCACTTGAGCACGAGTGAGTTCGCGCGGCAGGGTATTGTTTGGTTCAGCGGCGGGCGGCGGCGCGGCTGCGAAATCGCTTCTCACTCCTTCCGGAGGGCGGCTTTCGTTGTGCCCGAATGTCTCCGCGGAACTGGCTAAGCGCTTGCGGAGTCTGCGGCGTAATCGGACAGACGGCGACAAGGGTAAGGAGGGAAGCCCAGGTCAACTGCCCGACGCGCAAACAAGACTGGACTTTTTCCACACCGATCACCTTTCTTTGAAAGGAAATAGCGATAGTGTACAGCAGGCAGGATGGGGGATGGGCGGGACTCGGCTTGCATGCCTTCAGGCCTAGCCGTACCGTTACATAAGCAGGGTTTATCCTAGACACTCTCTTTGCGAAAAATCTCGAATAGCACCCACGAAAACCATATGAACGAATTCGAAAAGCTCGCGTGGATGATTGCCGAGGAGTTCGTGGAGGCTTTCGAAGCCATGGAGGCGCTTCTCGTAGCAGAGCCGGAAGAAGAACCCAAGCCGCTGGTCATGGCCGCCAAAGCGTAAGCTGCCGGTTTTCTTATTCGCGTTTATTCCAAGCTGTAGCGATAAAAAGCGCGGGGGCGGCAGATTCAATCTGTCGCCCCCCGCGCTTTCAGCAATCAGAAGTAGAAGCGCAACGAGAGCTGCAGGTTACGAGCGTCATTCGTCTTACCCGTGACCTTACCGAATGTATCGGTGTGGGTTGGGTTGCGGTCTGGGGCGCTCAAGTTCGGGTGATTGAAGGCGTCAAACGCTTCGGCACGGAACTGAAAGCCACTACGCTCGTTAATCGCAAACGACTTAAACAAGCCCAAATTCCAGTTGTTGAAGCCGGGAGAATAGATCGTATTGCGAATGCCCTTCTGCGTGACGAAGGTTCCGGCCGCAGGCGGGGTAAAGATCGGCGTACCATCCGGATTGGTGGTGCGGAACCAGTAATTGTTGACTGAGCCCGGATTACCGCTGGCGTAATCGAACTGGTGCGGATAGTCGATCGTTCCGTTCATCTGCCAGAACTGGCCGCTCTCACAACCATCGAAATTGCCATCCTGGCCGACTCCGGCGTAATCATTGTTCAGCATGACGCTGCATGGTGTGCCGGTCTGTGCCTGGAAGATGCCGCTGATCTGCCAGCCACCCAGCAGTTTGCCGGTTATGCCGTGATTGCCGCGGAAGATCGGCAGATCGTAAAGGAAGTTGACGATGAACACGTGCCGGGCGTCAAAGTTCGAAGGACCCCAGAGATAGTGCGCATCATAGGTGTACGGGATGATGTCGCGCTGCGCCGAGCCGTCATCCATACTCTTCGAGAACGTGTAGGCCAAGCCGAAGAGCACGTTCTGGGAATAGCGTTTATTCCAGGAAACCTGGAGGCTGTTGTAACGCGAGCTGGCAACGTTATCGGTTTGGCGCACCGAGTTATAGCCCGCGTAAGGGCGAACGGCGTCCAGGGCCGCTGTCGGGTCGGCGGCGCGCGCCGCTAGTGTTGGCTGATTGATATTAGCTTCGCGCTGCTGATGAAGACCGCGCCGGCCAACGTACCCCACGCTTAACACCGAATCCCAGAGTATCTGCTGCTCGACTGTGAAGTTCCAGTTCCAGGCTGACGGGTTCTTGAACTGCCGGCTTTGGCTTGTAACGGTTAACGGTAGCAAATTGGTGGACTTGCCGCCCGGGTTATCGGCGTTGCCGAAGCTGACATTAGCAGTCGGTTGGAAGGGCGGGTTGCCGCCGAGGAAGATGGAATCGCTCACGCCGAGACGAGTAAAGAATTCACCGCCGCCAGCGCGAATGACAGTTTTTGGAGTGAGCTGGTAGGCGATACCAAGACGTGGCTGGAATTGACCCCATTGAATATTCGAATAGTAACTGGGATACTTGCCGCCACGGAACAGATACGTCAAGCTCGGATCGCTCGCTTCCGGGAAGCGGCCCTTGGCAGAATCGGGAAACTTGTCGCCGGGAATGACCAGGCCATCGTAGCGATCACCGCTACCCGGAACAATCTGTCCCTTGTTTGGCCCGGTGGCGATCACCGTAGGCGCCGTGGCCGGATCGTAGAGAACCGGATCAAAGACGGCCATATTCCGCCAGAGTGCCTGGTAGGGAACGATTATGGTGTATCGAACACCGTAATTGAGGGTCAGCTTGTCGTTAATTTTCCAGGAATCCTGCGCATAGGGCTCATAGCTGGACCCGCGGAACACGGTGTAGGCGCGCTGGCCGAGCTCGGAGTAGCTGTCGAAGAGACCCATGGCGGCGTTCGCAATAGCATTCCCCGTACTCGGATTGCCCGAACGGCTATCGGTAAAGGTGAACTGGCCATTCTGGTTGTTGGTACAAGTCGGGCATGCACTGACGTTGATTTCGTCGTTATCGTTCTCGCCCGAGCGCTCCCAATAGAAGCCGAACTTCATGGTGTGCGAGCCCTTGATCCAGGTCAAGCTGTCGCTCGCTGTATAGATCGGGCCCGAGGAGTGTGAGGGATACGGACCGCCGGTTAAACCGTTCAGGTTGGTAATGTTGGCGGTGGGAATCCGGTTTGGAATCAGCTTGCCAACCGGGAAGATGTAGGGATAGTCGAGACCAGCCTGAGTCCGGTCATAAAAATTTGCCTCGTCAACCGGGATGTAAACGTCGTCCAGACTGACAGTGGCGATCGCCTCATTCACCAGGTTCGGGCTGATCGTCCAGACGTAATCGAGCGAGTTGGTCTGATTCGGACGGATGAAAAACTTCGGAGTGCGTGTGGGTGTACCGTCGAGCGGCTGATATTCCTCAAAAGAGAAGTTGTTGCGGCGAAACTGCAGGCGCTGGCGATCAGTCACGTTAATATCGACTGCGAGCGTGTCCTTCCGCTGGTTCTGCGGATGCAGCGCTGCGGCGAAAAAGTTATTTTTGCCCTGGAAGTTGCCGATTGCGAGGTTGGGATCAGGATACGACTTGAGAATCCCGAGCCCGTTCTTGCTTTGCAGGGCCTGCGGAATTTTGTTACCTGGAAACGGCTGCCCGGTGGTCGGATCTTTGATGGTCACAACCTTCCCGAGGATATTTTGTGGCCCGAGCGTCAGCAGTTCGCTAAAGTCTCCCTGACGCATAAGTTCAGTTGGGACTGTCCAGGAAGCAGTATCGGTGAAACGGTTGCGGACCCACTCCTGTCCCCAATACCAGAAGTACTTGCTTTTATCTTTGTTGAATTTCCCAGGAATGTAGAACGGGCCGCCCACGTTGTAGCCAAACTGGTTATACCGGAATGCAGGCACATCTTCCTGGCCGGGCGTGTGATTGTTTGTCCACGTATTCGCGTTGAGGTGATTGTTGCGGAAGTATTCGTACACTGCACCATGAAAATCGGTGCCGCCGGATTTCGTAATAAAGCGAATCTGACCACCGGAGGTGCGGCCGTACTCAGCGGCATAATTCGCTGTGAGAATCTGCACTTCCGAAGTCGAATCGACATCTGCCGAGCCGAGCGAGGTGCCGTTCGAACGGGTGCGCGTAGCGGGTGCGGAATCGTATGTGATCAGATTCTCCGGATTACGCGAACCGTTAAAGTTAGACGGCCCCTGGCTGAAGTTAAAATTCAAACCCGAAAGGTTCCCGCCACGCGCCCCGGGCACCAGGCTGGCAAGACCGATCGGATTGCGCCCGTTCAACTCGAGCGAATCAATCTGCTGGCGAGTGATGAGTTTCTGGACAGTCGCCGTTTCCGTCTGCAACTGCGTGGCGGAAGCTACAACCTCGACCGTCTCGGTAGCGGAGCCGATCTGCAGGTTCGCATCGACGGCTAGCGTGGAGCTCGGATCGAGCTTATTGCCGTTTGAGCTGAACTTCTTGAATCCTTTCGCATCTACAGTCACGTCATAGTTCCCGGGAGGAATATTGGTGATTGAGTACAGACCTTGACTATTGGATTCGGCCGTGCGTTGGGCGCCCGAAGCCTCATTTTTGATCGTGATGGTAGCGCCGGCAATGGCGGCTCCAGTCGGGTCCTTCACCGCTCCATTGATACTGCCGTTATCGGATTGTGCGAAAGCGCTGGACGGAAAAAGTGCGCATGCGGCGAGAAGCGCGCACACGTACAGAGTATTACAAATCTTGCTCTTCAGCATAGAAGACTCCCCTTAGCTCGTTAACAACGAAGCAAGGCCGGCAAAAGACAACCGGCCAAAAACCCTTTAAGCGCAACATAGGCGCAGTCAGATCTGCGTCCTATAAACCTACGAGAAAGTATATCTCCCCGGCCCGGCGCGCCGCAATGGTCTAAAGTTGGATTTGCGAGATTTTCACGGGCAGTACTATGCGGGTGACCGTTTCCCACAGCAAACCAAAACAGGAGGTCGTACGGGCGGTAGACCGCTCGTTCGACGATTTGTTTCGCGATTCGGCTTTCATTCCGCTGAAGATTGAAAACGAGCAGCGCAGCTGGACGGGCTCCGTGATGACATTTTCCTTCAACGCGCGAGCGGGCTTGCTAAGCGCGCCGATAAAGGGAACCGTCACCGTGACGGATCAGGAGATTACGATCGATGCCGATCTGGGGATCATCGAGCGGTTGGTCGGAGGCAAGGCTCGCGCAGCCATAGAAAATAAAGTAAAGGGTCTGCTTCGTGCTTAGGAGGTTAAACGATTCGATGTTGTGTCTGCGTGTTTGCGCGCTGGGGCTAGCGCTGGGAATATGCCCGCTGCTCGGAGCGCAGGAGAACAAAGACGCCAAAGCGCCTGACAAAAACGCGGAGAAGCTCACGCTGCCGCCGCTGCCGAAGGATGCGCATGTGGAGCAGACAGTGGAGCTCGACGGCACGCCTCTGCATTACAGCGTTACGGTGGGCTCGCTGCCGGTACTCGACAAAGACGGCAAAACCGCCGGTGAAGTCGTATTCCTAGCCTACCTTGTACCGGGCAAGAACCGGCCCGTCACTTTTGCGTTGAACGGCGGCCCTGGAGCAGCTTCGGTCTATCTCAATCTGGGCGCCATCGGACCCAAGCGTGTGCCCTTTGGCGATCAAGGCGACAGCCCGTCGGATCCGTCCACGCTGCGCGACAACCCGGGAACATGGCTCGATTTCACAGACCTGGTTTTTATCGATCCCGTCGGTACGGGATTCAGCCGGTCGCTCGTCCCCGAAGCGGAGGCGAAAAAACTCTTCTACACCACAACGCCGGACATCGAATATCTCTCGCGCGTCATCTACACGTGGCTGGTAAAAAACGAGCGGCTCAATTCGCGCAAATATCTGGTTGGCGAAAGCTATGGCGGCTATCGCGGGCCACGCATTACGCACTACATGCAGACGCAGCTCGGAGTGGCGCTGAACGGCGTCGTTCTGGTTTCCCCATACCTGAATCCGGATATTAATGCGAATCGGGATCTTTCGCCGGTTCCGTGGATGATGACGCTGCCTTCCATCGCGGCGGCGAATCTCGAGCGGCACGATCAGCTCACGACGAAGCGCATGGCCGATGTGATCGCCTACACGCGCGGAGAGTACGCGACCGACCTGATGAAAGGGCATTCCGATCCCGAAGCTACGCCGCGCGTGGTGAAGAAAGTGACGGAGCTGACGGGACTCGACGAGGAATTTGTGAAACGCTCGGGCGGGCGGCTCGAGACGCAGGCGTACCTGCGCGAAGTTTTTCGTGAAAAAGGCAAGCTCGGCAGCCGCTACGACCCCAACGTGACCGCCTGGGACCCGTTTCCGTTCGATCCGGAGCAGCGCAGCAACGATCCACTGCTCGAGAGCATTATTGCGCCCACTACAACGGCGATGGTGGATTTCATCACACGCGTCGTGGGTTGGAAAACGGATGCGCGCTTCAACGCCTTGAGCTATGACGTGAGCCGGCTGTGGGTCGGTGGAGACGATTTGCGGAAAGGCGCAGCGGACGATTTGCGCGAGTCGGTCTCGGCCGATCCAAAGCTGCGCGTGCTCATCGTGCATGGCTGGAACGATCTCTCCTGCCCGTTCATGGGTTCGATCCTGACCGTCGATCAGATGCCCATCATGGGCGACCAGACGCGCGTGCAGGTGAAGGAATATCCGGGCGGACACATGTTCTACAGCAGGCCGGGGAGTCAGGCGTCGCTGCGCAAAGACGTCATGGAGATGTACAGCCGGCACTAACGCTGCCCGGCGGAGTTGAAGCAGCTCTCGATAGCCGGTAAGGTAGAGGCTGGATGCTGGCGGTTCTTTTGACGCACGATTCCAGCGCGGTGCATCTGCCGTTGTTGCTGTTGCTTGTCTTCGGCACGGCAAAGCTGGCCGCGGAGCTATTCGAGCGCATCGGCCAGCCTGGATTAGTGGGCGAGATTCTGGCCGGAGTGCTGCTTGGACCGAGCGTGCTGAACTGGGTACAGGCGGACCAGGTGCTCACGGCGCTTTCCGAACTCGGCGTGATGTTCCTGCTGTTTCGGGTGGGGCTCGACATTAATGGCCGCGAGCTCTTCAAAGTGGGTAAAACGGCGCTGCTGGTGGCGTTGACGGGTGTCCTGCTGCCGTTCTTCGCCGGCTGGCTGCTCTCGGCCGCATTTGGGCAGAACCGCACGGAAGCGATTTTCGTGGGCGCAGCGGCTGTCGCTACAAGCGTGGGCATCACTGCGCAGGTGCTGGCGGTGAGAGGAGTGCTCGATGAGCGCGCGAGCCGCGTAATTCTTGCCGCGGCCGTGATCGACGATATTCTCGGCCTGCTGGTTCTCGCCGTGGTAAGCGGCATGGCTGAGTCGCACATCGATGTGCCTAGTCTGTTGGCGACAGCGCTGGTGGCAGTGGGGTTTACGTTTGTTGTGGCGCGCTTCGGAACCTCTACGGTCAAGCGGCTGGCACCGCGGCTGGAGCAGAAGCTATCGGCGAAAGAGGGTTTGTTTCATCTCGCCTTGGTCTGCCTGTTCGCGCTTTCGTTACTGGCCGTGTACATCGGTGTAGCGGCGATTGTGGGGGCGTTTCTGGCAGGCATGGCTTTTTCGGAAGCGGCCGACCGGCGGTTGCAAGACCTGGCACACGGCGCGAGCGAGCTGCTGGTGCCGTTCTTTCTGGTTGGGATCGGATTGCAACTGCATCTCTCAACATTCCAGCATTCAGGTACGATCCTGTTTGCGATTGCGCTGACGCTGGTTGCAATCGTGACGAAGCTGATCGGTTGCGGGCTGCCGGCGCTGATTTACGGACCCAAAGATGCAATGCGGGTTGGCATCGGCATGGTGCCGCGCGGCGAAGTGGGCATGATTGTGGCGCAGATCGGATTGAGCCTGGGCGTTGTGGCGCAGCCTGTCTATGCGTCGGTGGTGTTCATGGCGCTTTTAACAACATTGGTCACGGCACCGCTTTTAAATCTGGCATTCCGCGATTGCAGGCCAGGCATAAAAGAAGAGGAGTTCCGGCTGGCGTAAATACCGGCGCCGCGAGCGCGATACCCTGAAGGTGAAATGGAGTTACCCCAAGCCACTCCGGAGCCCGCGCGCGAGAGGCTGAAGGAGATCCGGGAAGCGCTACTCGTCCTGCACAAAGCGCTGCTCGATTCCGAGCGGACGTCGTACGAAATCGTGCATGGCAAGATCGCCTCGCCCGGCGCGTTCCTGCAACTGTTGATCAATGATGCGCGGTTTGCGTGGCTCAGGCCCATTACAACCTTGCTGGTACAGATCGATGAGACGTTAGCGGCTAAAAACCCGCCGGCGGCGGAGAAAGATTTCGAGCAACTGATTAAAGATACACGTGCTCTGCTTTCACCCTCGCGCGAAGTAAATGGATTTTGGAAACACTACGCTAACGCGGTCGAACGCGATCCGGGTGTGGCGGTGCCTCACGAGGATCTAAGTAAGAAATTGAGCTGATTGATACGGCAGGTACTGCGGACGGTTTAATCCTATCTTGTGGACCGGATCGCCCGACGCTAGAGTGAAGCGATGCCGAATTCGGCTACGCCAATCCTCGATCTCGAGAAAGAGCCGCCTGCGCCACGCCGGCGCTGGTTGAGATTCATTGCCGCTCTGCTTCTGGGCGGCATACTCGGGCTGGTGCCCGTCGTAATTGAGCTCGGCAATTTTACCGGCCGGCACTGGCCCGGATTTAACGGCCTGCTTTTCTTTCCAGCGCTGTACGCGGCTATTGCGGCCCATGAGCTCGGCCACCTGATCGCGGGCGCGCTCGTAGGACTCGATGTGGGCGGCATCGTGATCGGCGGCCTCACTCTGTGGAGGTCCGGAGAGCGCTGGAATTTTCGCTTCAACTGGCGCTGCTGGTTGGGCGGCATGTACCTTCCGCTGATTCGGGCAAAGAATATTCCAATCGGCCGGCTGGCCTGGATGGTGGCCGGGGGCCCGCTGGCTAGCCTTGTCTCCGCCGCCGCTTTTTTGCTGATCTGGCTCCGGGTGAAGGAGGCATACGCCAGCGCGGCCGGCTCGTTATTCTGGCTTTCTTTGTTCATTCTTGTAGTTTCCGTGCTACCGCTGCGAGCCGGGCTGAACCGCTCCGACGGCGCGCGCTTGTGGATGCTGCTGCGGCGTCCCAAGAGTGCGCGGCAGTGGATGATGCTCCTGGCCCTCGAGAGCGATAACACAAGGGGAGTTCGTCCTCGCGATTGGGATGCGCAGCTTTGCGAGAGCACTTTTTCTATCCGTTCCGGGATGCCGGAGTATCCGCTTTCGCAACTGCTTGCCGCCTACCGCGCCTGGGACCAAGGCGATGGGCCAAGCGTTTTGCAGCACCTGGAAAACGCGCTGGCAAATTCGAAAAAGAGCGGCCTGATCTTCCGGCAGTCCTTGTTTCTGGAAGCGGCTTCAGCCAGCGCATTTTTTCTCGAGCGGCCGCAGCAGGCGCGCGCATGGCTCGAGCGGGCTCGCAAGCTACGCCGGCCGGAATCGGTGGCGGCAACCGAAGCAGCGATCGCGCTACGCGAGAAGCGCTTTGCAGATGCTCTGGCACACCTCGAAAAGGCGAACGCATTTGTAGAGCGCCGCAAGATCGATTCCGGGCTCGTTCGCTTCGCCAAAGAAAAATGGGCAGAGCAGGAGGAGATCTGCCGCGCGGCGCTCAACAAGGCGGCTTAGCGATACGCAGGAATACCGGTAACTCTCTCGCCGATCACCAGGGTGTGAATGTGATCGGTTCCTTCATATGTTTTAACCGTTTCGAGATTACACATGTGGCGCATGATCGGATACTCGTCCATGATCCCGTTTGCGCCAAGCAGGTCGCGGCTTAAACGGGCGCATTCGAGCGCCATAGCGACGTTGTTGCGCTTCAGCATCGAGATATGCGCCGCTTCCACTTTGCCGGCGTCTTTTAATCGCGCCACCTGTAGCGCCAGCAGTTGTGCTTTGGTGATTTCCGTGATCATCCAGGCGAGTTTTTCCTGCACGAGCTGGTGGGAAGCGATCGGCTTCTCATCAAACTGCCTGCGCGACAGAGTATAGGAACGTGCGGTTTCAAAGCAGTCCATGGCTGCGCCGATAACGCCCCAGCCGATGCCGAAGCGCGCCTGCGACAGGCAGTTCAGAGCGGCTTTCAAGCCTTTGGCGCAGGGCAACTGATTCTGCTCCGGCACGGCGCAATCGGAAAAGTGCAGACTGGACGTCACGGAAGCCCGCATCGAGAGCTTGCCGTGAATATCGCTGGTCGAATAACCCGGTGTGCCTCGCTCGACCAGAAATCCGCGAATGCCGTCCGGCGTGCGCGCCCAGACAACCGCCACGTCGGCCATTGATCCATTCGTGATCCACGTTTTTTCACCGTTCAGAATCCAGCTTGTGCCGCGCTTTTCCGCCGTCGTGCGCATCCCGGAAGGATTCGAGCCGAAACCGGGTTCTGTCAGGCCGAAGCAGCCGATCGCTTCGCCGGATTGCAGTTTTGGCAGCCAGCGCTGTTTGTGTTGGTCAGACCCGAAGGCGTGAATCGGGTACATGACAAGCGCGCCCTGCACGCTGACAAAACTGCGCAGGCCGGAATCGCCGCGCTCGATCTCCTGCATGATAAGCCCGTACTCGATATTGTTCATACCAGCGCAGCCGTAGCCTTCGAGATTCGCGCCGAAGAAGCCCAGCTGACCCATTTCGGGGATCAGTTGCTTCGGAAAAGTCGCATTGTTGTACGCTTCGCGAATGACCGGCAGTACGCGTTCGTCCACAAACTGGCGCGCGGCCTGACGCACCATCAGCTCCTGCTCGCTCAAGAGAGAATCGAATTGCAGGTAATCGACTCCGGGGAAACGGGCCATAAACGGTATGTTTTCACTCTATCGCGGGCTGTAGACTCAGAAAGACATGAGATTCGGGCTGCTCTTTTTTGTGCTCGTTCTGCAGTTGAGCGCGGCAATATCTCCGGAATTTGCAACGCGGCGCGAGAAGCTGCGCAAATCGATTCCGGACGGCGTGCTTGTGCTCTTCGGCAGCAAAGAGAGCGAGGATCTCCACGAGGGATTTTTTCAAGACAGTAACTTCGATTACCTGACGGGTTGGGAAGAGCCGGGAGCGATTCTGATCGTGACACCAGCGCCTGAAAAAAATGAGCCGGGTTTCGCGTCGCGGAGCGAAGTTCCACGCGAGATTTTGTTTCTGCCGCAGCGCATCCCAAGCCAGGAGAAGTGGACCGGCCGCAAACTTGGACCTGACGATCCGAATGCGCTCGAGTCCACCGGTTTCAAGCACGTCATGCCCGCCGAGCAGTTCGAAAACGAGCTGCGTAAGCTGCTGGCGATATATCCCGATCTCTACGCAGTCGCAGCCGATCCGGCCGCGAATGTGCTCGGGAAGCTGGCGCCGCTGCGCGCTGTGAAAGATGCGAATCTGGCAATCGCCCATTTAAGAATGGAGAAATCGCCATCAGAAATCGCCGCCATTCAGAAGGCGACGGACGCTTCGATCGACGCGCACCGGGCAGCCTGGCGAATGCTCAAACCAGGTGAATATGAATATCAAGTAGCCGCCGTAATGGTTGAAACCTATATGTCGCAGGGGTGCCGGCGCAGCGCTTACGCGCCTATTGTGGGCTCCGGCCCGAACTCGACTACCCTGCATTACTCGCGCAATTCGCGGCACATGGATGCAGGTGAGGTGGTGGTAATGGATGTTGCAGGTGAATGCGGCAATTATGCGAGCGATATCACCCGCACAGTTCCGGTAAACGGCAAATTTTCCCCGCGCCAACGGGAGATTTACGATGTCGTGCTGGGCGCGCAGAAGGCCGCCATCGCCGCCGTAAAGCCGGGTATGACACTCGGCCGCACCACACCGAACAGTCTCTACCAGATTGCTTACGATTACATCAATACACACGGTAAAGACTTACATGGCCAAGCACTCGGAAAGTATTTCACGCACGGCCTTTCGCACGATGTTGGCCTCGACGTGCACGACTCAGCCGATTACAATTTGCCGCTCAAGGCGGGAATGGTGATTACCGTTGAGCCGGGCGTCTACATCCCGGAAGAAAATATCGGCATTCGTATTGAAGACGTCGTGCTGGTGACCGAGGGGGGTGGGAAAGTTCTGAGCGAAGCTTTGCCGAAAGACCCGGACGCCATTGAGCACGCGCTGGCGGCAGGTAAGTAGCAGGAGAGAGTTTTGGAAGGGCTAGGGAACTATCCTATGTGCGCTTCCGCCCTGTTTTTTTTGTTTTCCTCTGCTGGTGTGCGTTCGCCCAAACTCCCGGCGAAGCGGAGCTGAACAGCGCCTACCAGGCCCTCTCGACCAAAGATTATGATCGGGCGATTGCGCTGTTCCACAAGGGCCTGGCTGCGCAGCCCCAGAATGCGAAAGCGCACAAGGATCTGGCTTACACGCTGCTGCACGCCGGCGAAAATGTACAGGCGCGCGATGAATTTGAACGCGCCCTGCAACTCGATTCAAAGGACGAAACCGCGGCGCTCGAATTTGCGTTTCTGGCCTACGAAACCAAGAAGCCGATAGAGGCCCGGCGCACTTTCGATAAGCTGCGGCACTCGCCGAATCCAACAACCCAGAAGACAGCGGAACAGGCATTCCAGAATATCGACAAACCGCTTGCTGATGGAATTGTACGCTGGCAGGAAGCGCTGCGGCGCGCGCCCGACCCGAACGCGCTTGCAACCTTCAGCGCACATTGGGAACTCGCGCAACTGGCCGAGCAGCGCGATGACCTGAAACTCGCCGCCGAGCAGTTCGAAATCTGCCGTAAATTGAAGCCGCAACTGCCGGAGCTGCTGCTGATACTGGCGCGGGTGTGGTCGGGGCTCGGACGCGTGGACGAAGCCCATGCCGCATTGCTCGCTGCTTCGCGATCCGCTGACTCGCGTACGGCCGAGCTGGCGCTGGAAAAGCTCGGTACGCGCTATCCATATCCGTATGAATTTCTCGATGCGCTGAAGCTCGATCCACGCAATATCGAGCTGCGCAAAGAGCTCGCCTATCTTTATCTGGCGATGCACAAGGAACAGGAGGCTATCGCGCAGTTCGAAGCGGTGCTGGCACTCGATCCCAAGAACGATGCCGTACGCGGGCAATTGGACGCGCTGCGAGGCATAAAGACCCGGCCGCCCTCCGCTGCCGCGAAAGTTGCACCGGCTGAAAAGGAAGACGCCAAAACGATGGGCAAGAAGAGTCTGCAACTCGGCTATTTGCGCGACGCAGTTCGCTATTTGCAACAGGCGCATGAGCAGAATCCCGGCGATGCGGAAGTGATGCTCGCGCTCGGGCAGGCATATAACCAGTCAGGCAACGATCCGGAAGCAATCCAATGGTTCGATCGGGCCCGGCGGACAGACGACCCGGCCGTTACAACAGAAGCATCTAAGTCGTATCACAATTTGCGCGGCGATCCTGTTCCGCAGATGACGATCTGGACACTACCGATGTTTTCTACGCGCTGGCATGACGTGTTCAGCTATGGACAGATCAAGCGCACCATACCGCTGCCCTGGCTGGGCAACGCGAACCGTTTCATTTCGTTCTATGTCTCCATGCGATTCGATGGGGACATCAAGGGAAAGGCGATCGATCCCTCGATGGGACCGCAGTATCTCTCGCAGAGCGCATTCATCTTCGCCGCCGGCGCCGCGAGCAAAACCTGGCATCACTTTACTGGCTGGGCAGAGGCCGGCGAGGGCATCTCCTACCTTTCACGCAATGATGTGGGCCGCGCGGTTCCCGATTACCGCGGCGGTTTGAATTACGCCAAAGGTTTTGGTCATTTACTCGGCGCCGAGGCTTCCGGAGCGTTCTACGAGAACACGGACGACGCCATCTATGTCAGCCGCTTCGATAAAGATTGGCTATTTTATTCCCAGCATCGCGCCGGAGGTACGTTCCATTTCGGCAACGGCTATGCCGGGCAGGCGCTTTTCAATGTGAACTACACGCGCGACGTAAAAGGCGAGTATTGGGCGAACACCGTTGAGATTGGGCCAGGCATAAAGCTGCGCTCTCCCTGGATGCCGCCCGCCATGTACCTGGCGGTTGACGCGCTGCATGGGTTCTACACACAAACTTCTCCCCGACCCAATTACAACGACCTGCGCGTGAGTATCTGGTACGCGGTGACGAAGCAGAGATGAGCCGGATTCTGGCGATAGCGCTGCTGCTCGCACCCGGCGTGATGCGCGCACAAACTTTTGAAGTGCGCGGTGGGGACGCGAAAGCCTGGACGACTATTCTTGGCTCCGTTGGAATTACGCAAGCGCCGACCGATCGCGCCGATATCATCGTAGCGGGCTCAAGCGCACCGGCCGGTGCGGCAGCGCTCGCACGCAACCACATCGTCATTCTGAATGGAGTCATCGCGCCGGATTTGGGGATTACAGCAAAAAGCGAAACGGTTCGCGTCCGACAGATCACGGATATCCATGCTCCGGACATGCAGATCATCTGGGAGAAGCCCATCGAAATAAAAACCACGCAGTTGCCGGCCGATTTTCTGGTATTCGCGAAAGAAAAATGGACTGGCGCGCCCGTGCTCGCCGGCAAGCGGACCGAAGGCGGCGCCATTTTGTGGCTCGCGACGCCGCCGGGCGATACGGGCATTGAACGCTATCCCTATCTGTTGCAGGCGCTCGTTGATTTAGGTTGGAGCCCTGCTGCCGAAAGTATCAATCTCTGGGCGTTCTTTGATTCTTCGTATCGCATCCGAGCCGATCCCGGTTATCTGGCGCGCTGGTGGCGACGCGCCGGAATCTCCGCCATTCATGCAGCCGCGTGGCACAATATGGAACCGGACGCTGCGCGCGATGATTACCTCAAACAGGTAATCGAGGCATGTCATCGCAATGCGATCTCTGTTTACGCCTGGCTGGAATTGCCTCACGTCAGCGAAGCATTCTGGGATGCGCATCCCGAGTGGCGTGAACGGACCGCTGCAGGACAGGATGCACAGCTCGACTGGCGCAAGCTGATGAATCTTGAAAACCCGGCGTGCCGCCAAGCCGTCTCGCAACTCGTTCGCGAATTGCTTAAGCGTTTCGATTGGGATGGCGTGAATCTGGCCGAGCTGTATTTTGAATCGCTCGAAGGCGCGAGCAATCCCGCGCGCTTCACGCCGATGAACGACGATGTGCGCGCCGACTTTAAACGCATCGCCGGATTCGATCCCAAGCTGCTGTTTGAAGCGGGTTCCGCCTACAATGCGGCTTCACACCCGGAGGCGTTACGGAAATTTCTTGACTATCGCGCCGGGCTCGCGACGCGGATGCAGCGGCAATGGCTCGACACTCTTTCGGAAACCCGGTCGGTAAAGCCTTACCTTGACTTCGTCGTGACGCATATCGATGACCGCTTCGACACCGGCATTCGCGACGAATTGGGCGCCGATGTCGCGCGCACGCTACCCTTGATAACCGCCCGCAAAGCTGTGCTGCTTGTTGAAGACCCGGCAACGCTTTGGGCACTAGGTCCGGAGCGTTACGCACGCCTTGCCGACAAGTATCACGAACTGACAAATGAACGCGACCGGCTCGCCGTAGATATCAACGTCGTTGAGCGCTATCAGGACGTCTATCCGACAAAAAAACAAACGGGACTCGAACTGTTCGAGCTGCTGCACCAGGCTGCGATTTCCTTCGGGCAAGTCGCGCTCTACTTCGAGAATTCGCTGGAAAAGCAAGATCTGGCGCTGCTGCCCGCGGCTGCCGCAAATGCACACCTGAGTGAATGCGCTCCTGATGAGCTGCAGGTGGAGTCAAGCGTTTCAACGCGAATCGCGTGGCGCGGTCCGGTCGCGATAGACGGAAAAACCTGGCCGGTGCAGGGTGATCAATTCGTTCTTGTGCCCGCCGGAACGCATCGCCTTTCGCCTGCGTTCAAGACCCCCGCGCTCACAATTCGCGACTTCAATGGTGAGGTGCGCTCCGCGCTGGTTTCAGCGGATCGCCTTGATTTGTCATACGAGAGCCGTAGGCGCGCGATCGCAGTGCTTTCGTCGAAAGTTTCAGCCATTGAGGTCGACGGCGCGCTTTACCATGCAGCCAGCGATAACAGCGTGGTCGTGCTCCCTGCTGGCCAGCACGTTGTTACTTTTGCGCGCTGAAGTAAAAATCTAGTCTTCTACCGTCACTCGGTGTACCGGGTTTGCTGCCATTACACTGTTTTTAAGCAGTTACGATATCCCGTACCTCAACCAGCCGCCCGCCTCGCTCGGTAAATTGTTTCAACACGTCGCGCTCTTTTGCCGGGTCCAGGCTCTTTGTCGCATCCGTCACAAGTTCCACTTGCACCTTCCGCCTCAGCAGGCCGAGAATCGCTGCGCGCACGCAGTATTCGGTAACTAAGCCGTAAACAACGTAACGTTCGGCCGCAAACTCCTCTAGCAGCCGGCGAAGCTCTTCGTCTTCGAAAAAGTCAATCGTATTCTTTTGGAACAATGTCTGTCCAACAACCGTCGGTCCGTATTTCTGCCATCCGTGTGTGCCAGCGACACAGTGAGGTTTCCAGACTTTGAACTCCGGGTCATTTTCCAGATGCGTATCAAGCGTGGAAAGAATTGGGATGCCGTTCCGCATAGCAAAGTTCGTCAGAGCGACTAACTGGGGAGCAATCTGCTCGGCGCCGGCCACATACAAGGCGCCCGCCGGGAATAGAAAATCGAGCTGCGTATCGATATCGAAGAAAACGGTTTTCAAAACTTATGCTCGAGGCGCAGGTTATCCGTCAGTTCAGCCAGTCTGCCACTCACGCGCACTTCGTATGGAGCACTCGTTGCAAGCGAGCTTAAAGCAGCCGGGAGCTTAGCGATCTCATCTTGCGCGCGCGCGCGGCTTTCCGAAAGCTCAGGCAGCGGTTCGATCAATTCGCCACCCATCAGCACCGGCCGCACCAGCGGAGAGCTTCCAAAATCATTGCTGCATTCCGTTTGTAAAGCAAGCAAATCGTGATCTTCGAACCGGTAGATCTGTTTTGCACCGGGCCGCGTGGCTTTTTCATCGCTGAATTTAGCTGTGTAGCGGACCGAATCGCCTTGTTTCAACTCGACTAGTTTATAAACTGCCGAAAGTGATGGTGCGTCGAAGGATGTTGCGAGGGCAGTGCCCACTCCGAAGGCATCGATTGGAGCTCCTGCGCGTACAATTTCAGCCAGCCGGTGCTCGTCAAGATCGTTACTTGCAAAGATCTTTGCCGATTCGAGACCGCCTTTATCCAAAATACTGCGCACCTGGCGAGACTCGGCCACCAGATCGCCGCTATCGAGACGAACGCCCCAAACCGGCTTTCCCAATAGCGTAGCTAGCCGGGCCGCATTCAGTGTGTCATACGTGTCGAGCAGAAAAACAGTATTTTCGCCGAGTAGGTTTTGCAAGCGTTCAAACGCTTCACGCTCCTCGCCGAACGCCATGGTCCACGAATGTGCTGCTGTACCAGAAACCGGAATGTCGAACTGCTTACCGGCCAGCGTATTACTCGTGCCGGCGCAGCCTCCTATATAAGCTGCGCGCGCGGCCAGCCCGCCGGCTTGCGGCCCATGAGCGCGGCGGCTGCCGAACTCGACGATCGGCCGCCCCTTGGCTGCGATCACACATCGCGCCGCTTTCGACGCGATGCTCGTTTGAAACGCAAAGGTAGAAAGCAGGTACGTTTCGACAATTTGCGCTTGTATAAGCGGAGCGCAAACCGTCGCAACCGGCTCATTGGCAAAAACCGGCGTTCCTTCCGGCACGGCGAACAGGTCGCCCGTGAAGCGCAATCGCCGTAGAAACTCGAAAAACTCCGGAGGAGCATAGCGGAACTGCACGATCGTGCGCAGATACTCGATATCTTCCGGCTGGAAGCGCAGATTCCGGAGGTATTCGACGGCTTGCGCCAGGCCCGCCGCGATTAGAAAATTTCTTTGCTCGGGAAGACGGCGGACCGAAAGCTCAAAGGTCGCGATCTCGTCCTGCTTACCGGCGGCAAAGTACCCGGCCGCCATAGTCAGTTCGTATAGATCTGTATTCAGGCCGTACACGCAAGCGGCCCGGCAGGCCTATTTCTTCTTTCCGGATGCAGCGGGTTTGATTGCTTTACCCGCTTCCAGAATATCGTTTACAGGTTTAGCATCGAGCTGGTACAGCGCCGGTTCGTTCTCGCGGCGGGCAATATACCCGTCGCCGGCTTTCGCGAATTCGACTCGCTCGGTGCGCTTGCCGTCGTTCGAAATTACCGTCAGGGTAAGTGCGGGGCTAGTAAACCCGGAGCTAACAAACTTGGTTGCTGCCAGCTCGCGCAGCTTGTCAATAAATGACTGCACGCTACCGGCGTCCATCGTCGCGTTGTTGGATTTCCAATCGCTGCCGCTGCGCGCCAGGACTCTATCGCCTGAGTTGCCATGCATCTCGATTTTGGTGGGATCGCTGAATCCGAAATCGAACAACTTCTTGTTGCGGAAATCGTCCGTCGATTTCTCGAGTGCTTTGCCGGTATCCGAAGCGATCTTATAAATGCCGGAAACAACCGAGCTCCTGGCGTAGTAATCGTCTTTGTTCTTGCGAACGTCTAGCGTCTGGATGCCCGAGGCGTCAGCAACCTTTACGGTCGCAGCGGGCGAGCCGGAAGCATACGCCACCGTGGCTTTCTTTGCGTCGTCGGCTGAGCCGGAGAGGTCCATTTTTGCGTCGTTCAGCTTGCGTATCAGTTCTTCGACCTGTAAACTGTCGGCGCGATACGGTTGCGGCTTAATAATTTGCCAATCGTTCTGGTTATTCTTTCCGAATTCCGTGTCGGACTTACCGGCAATCAGCTCTAGCCGTGTCAGCTTATTCGTATCGAAGGTCAGTAAACGTTTATCGCGTAGATCGTTGACCGATTTGTCGAGTGAACTCTTGACGGAAGAAGAGACTGCATACACCTTCGGATCGTTATTGACGCGCGCATAAACCAACGAGCCCGCCGGGACATCATCGCCGAAATAGAGTTCGTTCGCCTTCCCCTCCTTCGTGTGCACAGCGACGGTGAGAGTGGGTGCGGCAAGTCCGTACTTGGTCAACTCCGCCGGCTTTTCTTCCACAATGCTGTCGGCGGAAACGGGATTGAGCGATGAAACCAGGCTGGTAACGGCATCTTGATCGGCTCTATATTCCGCGGGCGCCGTAATGTTCCATTTGTCGTCGTTGCGAGCAAGCGCAATCGTCGAACCATCTTTCTTCTTCAATTCGATCGACTGCACGTTCTTTTCCTGAACGTCGAGCAGTTTGGGCGTCGCGCTCGCCGTCGAAGAACTGCCGGTTGGCGGATGCTTCTTCGCATACCAGACAGCCCCGCATAACGCGGCCAGAACTGCGGCCGCGACCACCAGATTACGCGGCTTCATCGTTATCTCCGCTTCAGGAAGATCGTCACTCCGCCGATTATGATCAGGAGCGGAATGCCGATCAGATCGACATAAGCAAACGTATTCATCTGGCGTTGGCTGACGTTAAGGCGCCGGTCTTCCGGCTCTTTCGGCCGGATCGAAATCAGGTCTTCATCCGACGATAGCCAGTTGATCGTGTTGAGAGCGAGGTCGCGATTGGATTGAAATCCGAGCATACTGTTCGCAAGAAACCCGGAACTGCCGATAACGACAAAACGCCCGGTGCTGTTGGGCTTGCCGGTGTTGTAACTGCCCGCAACTCCCAGCACAAACGGTCCCTTTTTATTACTCGGATCCGACGAATTCACCTCATTAGTCGAAAGCTTAGTAGTAGCAATTGCGCGGTCAGAAGTGGAAAACAATTTCTGATTTGTGACTTTGTCCGTATTCTTCACTTCGAGTGAGCGCGCCACTGGAAAACCGGTAAAGCTGTTCTTGAGATCGCTCACGATTGGATGCGATTCGTACGAGCTCACCAGCGGAATCTCCGGACCGAAGCCGAAGAGCTGGCCCATCGGATTCTGTTCAAGCACAAGATCCTTGTCGAGTGTCACGCCCCAGCTTTCGAGCAAATTAGCCAGGGCCGTGTTTTCGGCGGTGTGCTGGCGGCCAAAATCCAGTGGCGGGTCGAGCAGAAGCATGACGCGTCCGCCGTTTTCTACATAGTTCTTAATCGCGCTGACTTCGTTCGCCGTGTAATCCGTCTGCGGCCCGGCAACTACCAGCACGTTGCAATCGCTCGGAATAGCGGTCTTATCCAGCAGCGTCACCGCCTGTGGCTGATAATTATCCCGCTCGACCAGCGTCTTGAATTGTGAAAGACCATTGCCATCGGTTGCATCAAGCGCATGTTCCTGCGAACCGCTAACGAAGCAAACTTTCCGGACTCCCTTCAGATCTTTCAGGAATGCGCCTGTAATCCCTTCTTCGTTGACGGACTTCGCTTCCTCACGCCGCTGACCCATTTCGACGTACGCAGTGCCTGCATAGCGCAATCCGTAAGCACGCGCCACCGTCGGCTGCTTCTGATAATCGATGTACTGAATGTGGACCTTGGGCGAGAGATTCGCATAACGATCCAGCATTGGCTTGGCCGTATTGAAGCCGCTCGCCTTGTCGATGTACGTAATCGTGGCGTCTTGCTTCAGATTTTTGACAATACGCTGTGTTTCCTGTGAAAGCGTGAAGCGCTTATTGCTGGTGGTATCGAAGCTCTTGTTGTAACGGTTGCCGAGCCAGTTTACGATCACGAGCGCAGCGATAACAACGATCGTGTACAGCGACGCGGTGGCTCCATAACGGGCTTGGCGCGCTCCGACGCTGTGTTTTTCCTGTTTTGGTTCGATCAGGTTCGTCTCAGCCATTACGCCCTCCACCGCAGCGATTCAAGAGAGCGGGCAGTCAGAAACAGGCCAAGGAAAATCATGGAGCAGTAATAGATCAGGTCTTTGGTATCGATCACGCCGCGCGAAAAGCTTTCCATATGGCTGACAATCGAGAGGTAGTTCAGCGTTTGTACCGTCGGGGAATTACCGAACGAAGTAGTCCAGTTCAGAATCCACAGCACCAGCGCCAGCGCAAAACCTACGGCGCCGGCAACAATCTGGTTGCGCGTCAGCGTCGAAATAAAAGTGCCGAATGCCAGCAGGCAGGCCCCTTGCAGGATTGCGCCGAGAAAACCGGTTGCAACCGGCTTCCAGTCCGGGTTGCCGTAGATAAACAGGAACGAGTAATCGGCCAGCAATACAACCAGCAGCGCGGCGTACATAATTACTGCCGAAAGCCATTTGCCGATCACGATTTCAATATCGTGCACCGGAGAAGTGGCCAGCAGCTCGATTGTGCCCTGCCGCTTTTCTTCCGCAAACAACCGCATGCTGATCAGCGGAATCAGAAACAGGCCGACTACGGCGATATTCGAGAACAGCGGCGCAATCACCTGCTCGTTCACGTTCATCGGAAAGGATTGGCCGCTCATCTGGCTCTCAAATCCGGCGCGTACGAAGCTCGCGCTGATGATGTACGTGAACACACCGCTCAGCACGGCGAAGATGGCGAGCAGCACCCAGGCAATCGGCGAAACGAAATAAGCGTAGAGTTCGCGGCGGCAGATGGTCCAGATGTTTCTCACGCCAGCTCTCCTGCCGGCACTGGCGCCGGTTCGCCCGTATGAGATCCGGTAAGTTCCAGAAATACCTCTTCCAATGTCATCGTTGAAGATTTCAGTTCGATCAGATTCCAGCCGGCATGCACAACCGCGCGTGCAATATCCGGACGCGCATTGCTGCCTTGCAGACTTTCGACCTCGAAGACATAGCGCGCGCCGCTGGTAGCGCGATCCAGCACTTTGCTGACACCAGGGACCTGCTCCAGGCGCTGATGAACGGCGATGGGATCGATATCGCCGGAATTTTCGATCTGTACTTGCGTGGCGCCGCCGAGGCCCGCGCGATTTTTAAGATTCTCAACGGAATCGGTCGCAACAACCCGGCCTTTATTGATGATAATGACCTTTTCGCATACCGCTTCCACTTCAGGAAGAATGTGCGTGCTCAAGATGATTGTGTGCTCGCCGGCGAGACTCTTGATCAGCTCACGTGTTTCGTTGATCTGCTTCGGATCGAGGCCCGAGGTCGGCTCATCGAGAATCAACACATCGGGATTGTGAATAATGGCCTGCGCCAGCCCGACGCGCTGCCGGTAGCCTTTCGAAAGCTTGCCGATCAGCCTGGATGCCTCGTCGGCGACTGCGCAGCGCTCCATCACCTGCTCAACACGGCTCTTAATTTCCGAAGCCGGCAGACTCTTGAGCCGCGCCACGAATGTCAGGTAACCGCGCACGCTCATCTCCGGATAAACAGGCGGCGCTTCAGGTAAATATCCGATGTGCTTCTTTACTTCGTACGGCTGTTCGAAGACGTCGTAATTCGCCACCGTCGCTTTGCCTTCCGTCGGCGGCATAAAGCAGGTGAGAATGCGCATCGTAGTAGTCTTACCTGCCCCGTTTGGACCGAGGAACCCGACGATGTCACCTTTTTCAACCGAAAACGAGATATTGTTAACCGCGACATGGCGCGCGTATCTCTTCGAGAGACCTTCAACCTGAATCATATGGTTAAGCCAAACGAAAGCCAGTTCAACGGAGCATGACTCCGTGCTTAGGCCGAGTAGCGCTTGGAAAACACCAGCATATTACAAGCGCGCTTAAAGATTTTTCAAAATCGTAGGACGTACAACTCCTGAGAACGTTAGATGGGATTTCCGCCAATTCCCATAATTTGAAACCCGGCATCGACATATAGTACGTTCCCGGTAACGCCGCGCCCTAAATCGCTTGCGAGAAAAACGGCGGTATCGCCCACTTCCGCGGGATCGGTATTGCGGCGCAGAGGCGCCGTCTGAGTCACATTATCGAGAATCCTCGAAAAATCTTTGATGCCGCGCGCCGAAGCGGTCTTGATCGGTCCGGCCGAGACGGCATTTACACGAATGTTGTTCCCGCCAAGATCATACGCAAGGTAGCGGACGGAAGCTTCGAGCGCTGCTTTCGCCACACCCATCACGTTGTAATTCGGCAACACACGTTGCGATCCGAGATACGTCAACGTGGTAATCGATCCGCCGCGCGTCATCAGCGGTGCCAGCGCGCGCGCAACCGAAACAAGCGAATACGCACTGACTTCCTGCGCCAGAAGAAAACCTTCGCGGCTGGTCTCGACAAACGGCCGGCTCAGGTCTTCCTTGTTAGCAAACGCAATGCTGTGCACAACAGCGTCGATGACAGGCGCGCTCCGTTGCAACTCTGCGACCAAATTGCTGACCTCCTCCGGCTTGGTTACATCACATTGCAGAACGCCGCGGGCTTTCAATTCGGTCCCGAATTCTTCGACAGACTGCCGCTGCTTCTCGTTCTGATAGGTCAGAAACAGCGTTGCTCCTTCGCGGGTGAATGCCGACGCGATCGCGTACGCGATGCTCCACTTGTTCAGAACACCCAGGACGACCGCCGTTTTTCCTGTAAGGAGTTGCGACATGGAAGTGTCATTTTACCTCCGGCCTCCACATGAACAGGCGGGATCGATAGGGCCAGCACCAGAGGGGTTTTCGCGATTGGCTCAATTCGCGCCCGATGAAGCGTGCTTCGTGCTTTCGCGGCGCACGGCATCCAGGATGCCATTGATAAACGAAACCGACTCGTCGCCCGCAAACTGACGCGCAAGTTCCAGTGCTTCGTCGATAACGACCGGCGCGGGGAGCAGGTTTGTGTTGAGCTCGTAAATCGCCAAACGCAGAATATTGCGATCGACGACTGGCATACGTTCCAACCGCCAGTGCTCGGATTTGCTTTCGATTTGCTTATCGATTTCTCCAGCTTGCGCTGCCGTACCGCGCGCGAGTTCTTCCATGAACCGGTCCGGCTTCGGCCTTTGCTCGTGCTCTTCCGAATAGAGTGTGTCGTAGTAATGCTGGATGGCGGCATCAATGGAACCTGCGCGCATATCCCATTCAAATAAGACCTGCAGCGCGCGTCGCCGCGATCTGTGTCTGGCAGGCATGCTAACCGCCCGCCTTCAATTCACGTATGAGATTGGCCATTTCGATGGCCACTTCGGCTGCTTCAGCTCCTTTATTGCCGCTCTTGCCGCCGGCGCGGTCCATCGCCTGCTGCATATCGTTTGTCGTTAACACGCCGAATGCAACCGGCACACCCGTTTCCGCGCTGACACGGCTCAGCCCATCGGCAGCGCTGCCCGCAACATAGTCGAAATGCGGCGTGTCACCACGGACCACGGCGCCGAGCGCCACGATGGCATCGCAGTTCGTTGCGAGGTGCTTTGCAGCGACGGGCAGCTCCCAAGCGCCGGGCACTTTCACCAGCCGGATATTCTCCTCACGGCAGCCATGCTCGGCGAGCACCCTTAACGCGCCCTTGACGAGCTCTTCCGTTATGAACGCGTTGAAACGGCTCACCACCACTCCAATCCGCAAATTGGCAGCGTCGAGAGAGACTGAAAACGACTGAACGGCCATCGGGTACACGTGCACGTTTTAGAGACACACGTGCAGCTATGGGATAATTCGGTTTAAACTCCCTCAAGTCTAGCGCATCATGGACCCCCGTTTTATTCGAAATTTCTCCATCATTGCGCACATCGATCACGGAAAATCGACGCTGGCGGACCGGCTGCTCGAATATACCGGCGCGTTGTCGCAGCGTGAAATGATGGACCAGGTGCTCGACACGATGGACCTCGAGCGCGAGCGCGGCATCACCATCAAAGCGCATGCTGTACGGCTGAACTACAAGGCCGATGACGGCAACACGTATGAACTGAACCTGATCGATACGCCCGGGCACGTTGACTTTACCTACGAAGTCTCGCGCAGCCTTCAGGCGTGCGAAGGAACGCTGCTGGTGGTAGACGCTTCGCAGGGTGTCGAAGCGCAAACGCTCGCAAATACCTACCTCGCCATCAATCACGATCTCGAAATCATTCCGGTTATTAACAAGATCGATCTGCCCTCGGCAGAACCGGAGCGCATCCGGGAGCAGATTGAGCAGGTCGTCGGGCTCGATGCCTCCGATGCCATTCTGGCCAGCGCGAAAAACGGCATTGGCATCAAGGAAATCCTGGAGGCGGTCGTCCAGCGCGTGCCGCCGCCCAAAGGCGATCCTGATGCTCCGCTGCGCGCTCTTATCTTCGACTCCTGGTTCGATCCGTATCGCGGGGTCATTATTCTGACGCGTATCGTCGACGGCACCTTGCACAAGGGACAGAAAGTGCGCCTGTGGTCGAACGGGCGCTCCTACGAGATCGAAGGGCTCGGCTTTCAATCACCGAAGCCCGTGCCGGCCGAAGAGCTAACCGCCGGTGAAGCCGGCTTTGTTTTCGCAAATATCAAGACCGTTTCTGACGCCAAAATCGGCGACACCATCATGGACGACGCGAATCCGGCAGCCGAGCCTCTGCCCGGCTTTCAGGAAATCAAGCCGATGGTGTTCGCGGGCTTGTATCCGGTCGAATCGCATGAGCATGGTGTCTTGCGCGATGCGCTCGAAAAGCTGCGGCTGAACGACAGTGCCTTCAACTTCGAGCCTGAGCACTCGGCGGCGCTTGGCTTCGGCTTCCGTTGCGGATTCCTCGGCTTACTGCATCTCGAAATTATCCAGGAGCGGCTCGAGCGAGAATTTCAAATCGATCTGATCACCACCGCGCCCGGCGTCCGCTATCGGGTCACCACAACCGGCGGCGAGGTGCTCGAAATCGATAATCCGCAGAAATTTCCCGAGCCCTCCGCCATCGAAACGATCGAAGAGCCGATTATCGACGCAACCGTCATCACGCGCGAAGAGTACCTGGGCGAGATTCTGAAGCTGGTCGAAGAAAAACGCGGCGTTCAGAAGAAGTTCGAATACATCGGCGGCGGCCGTGTGCTCCTCTTATATGAACTTCCGCTGAACGAGATCGTGCTCGATTTTTACGACCGCCTCAAATCCGCCTCGCGCGGCTATGCATCGCTCGACTACCATCTTTCCGGCCATCGCGTTTCGCCGATGGTTAAGCTCGACGTGCTGGTGGCAGGCGAACCGGTCGACGCGCTCTCCATGATCGTTCACCGCGATTTTGCTTACGAGCGCGGAAAAGCGCTGATCGAGCGCCTGCGCAAATTGATTCCGCGGCAGATGTTCGAAGTCGCTTTGCAGGCGGCCATCGGCAACAAGATCATCGCGCGCGAAACGATCTCCGCCATTCGCAAGAACGTCCTGGCAAAATGCTACGGCGGCGATATCACACGCAAACGAAAGCTGCTCGAAAAGCAAAAAGAGGGCAAACGGCGTATGAAGCGCGTTGGACGAGTGGAGATACCGCAGGAGGCGTTCCTGGCCGTGCTGAAAGTCGGGGCCGAAAGCGACTAGCCAGAGCCGCCGTCTAACACCGTAAGTGCGTGTTTTTACGACAAAACTGGAACAATCGTTAGACAATTTCCGTCTGCCAAAGATGCAAGCGCAGTGTAATAAACGTGCATTGCGCACGTCCTTACCGTGTCGGGGAGCCCAACCTTGAAGAAGAAGTGGAAGATTGTAATTCTGATCACGTTGCTGTTGGTGATCGCAGGCGCCGTGATTGCCAGCATCCGGATCAGCGAGCGCGGAATTGTCACCGTTCAGACCGGCAAAGTGAACCGGATGGACCTGACGGCTCTGGTGACTGCCTCGGGGGAGGTTAAGCCGCGCAACTACATCAACATTGGGGCCAATAGCCAGGGGGCTGCGCCGATTACCGCGATTTACGTTAAAGAGGGCGACCACGTGAGGAAAGGCCAGGTCCTGGCACGTCTGGCGGCCGTGCAGCCGCGTGCCGATCTAAATGCCCAGCAGGCCGCTCTCAATGCTGCCCTGGCTGACTCCGCCGCAAGTGAAGCGTCTTTGAAGGCACAGGACGATAACATCGCTGTCGCCCAGGCGCAAGTGGACCATGACCGGGCCGATGTCGAACAGAAGAAGGCAGACCTCAAACGCGCCCAGGACTTACATAACGAGAAACTGATCTCCTCGCAGGATTTCGAAGCCAAGAAAGTTACCTTTGATTTGGCTGTGACAACGCTTGAGGCCTCGCAAAGGAAAGTCCAGCAGGCCAAGGCCGCCCGGGCGCAGGCCGCTGCTCAGCTTGGCTCGGCACAGAAGAAAATCGCACAGAACCAGGCCATGGTCGCTCGTTCCTCCGATATTCTGTCGCAATACGATGCGATTGCCCCGCTTGATGGTGTTGTGACCAACCTCCCGGTGCGCGTCGGCGAAACAGTAGTACCCGGCATTCAGAACTCGACGGCCTCCACCATCATGACCATCGCCGATATGTCGATCATTACGGCGGAAGTGCATGTGGATGAAACCGACATCGTCAGCGTCAAGATGGATCAGCCCGCCGAGGTTACGATCGACGCGATTCCAAATAAGACGTTCAAAGGCAGGGTGATTGAAATCGGCGATACCGCGCTCGTCCGGTCGACCGGCGTAGCCGCCTCGCAAAGCCAGACATCCAGCCAGGAAGCAAAGGATTTCAAAGTTGTCATTGCGCTCGATATCCCGGAAGACGCGGTGCGCCCCGGTCTCTCCTGCACGGCCAAAATCACGACGGCCACCCGCTCGCATGCGCTGGCTATTCCGATTCAGGCTTTGACGGTGCGCGAACGCGGACAGCTCGAACAGCATAAGCCCGGCCAGCCGGTAAAGACCGATCCGGCGTCCCTGAAAGCGGCTAAAGAAGAACTGCAGGGCGTGTTTGTGATCAAGAATGGAAAGGCAGAATTTCGCAAAGTCGCTACCGGCATTACCGGAGCGACCGAAGTCGAGGTCTTGAACGGGCTCAATGCTGGCGATGAGATCATTACTGGTAGCTACCAGGTGATTCGTACCATCCGTAACGATGCCAAGGTCAAAGTGGACAACAAAGCGCCCGGCATGGCAGGCGGTCCGACGCCGGCGTAGCGCAGGGGCCGAGGTTTGAAAGAATGGCAACGCTCGAAGCAGGGCAGGAACTCAGCTCGAAACAGCGCGAAGAGCTCGGCAGAGATCTGCAGCGCGAAGGGGTGGTTATCCGCACCTTCGATCTCTGGAAAACCTACATCATGGGCGACCAGGAGATTCACGCGGTTTCGGGTGTCGACATCGTCATTCACCGGGGCGAATACGTTGCCATCATGGGTCCGTCCGGCTCGGGAAAATCCACGCTCATGAACCTGATCGGCTGCCTGGATACTCCCACCAAGGGGCTTTATTATCTGAACGGCAAACTCGCGAGCGACATGGAAGACGATGAGCTTGCGCGCATTCGAAATAAGGAAATCGGCTTCGTTTTTCAGACCTTTAACCTGCTCGCCCGTGCCTCGGCGCTGCACAATGTGGAATTACCCCTGATTTACGCGGGTATGCCCGCCGATGAGCGGGTTGAACGGGCAAAACAAGCGCTCAAATCGGTCGACCTCGAAGGCCGTATGCACCATAAGCCCAATGAGCTCTCGGGCGGCCAGCGACAGCGCGTCGCCATAGCGCGCGCGCTTGTCAATCATCCCTCCATTCTTCTCGCGGACGAGCCGACTGGCGCCCTCGATACCGCCACCGGCAAAGAAATTATGGCCCTTTTCGAACGGCTGCATTCGGAAGGCAATACCATCGTGCTTGTCACGCACGAATCGGATATCGCTGCGCACGCACATCGCGTTATTCATATTCGTGACGGTAAAGTCGAGCGTGACGAGGCGGTTCCGGTTTCGGATCGCATTTCATTTCAGTAGAATTTCCAATAAAATCTCTCCCTTTCTGTTTTTGGATTTTTAACCCAATGCTATGTTGAGGGCATCTCTTCTCATACTGAGACGCATGCCGAGCGAGGATTGACGTGAGCCAAGACTCATCCACCGAACAACCGCTTAGAATCTTGATGGCGGAAGATAATGCCATCAACCAACGCGTCGGCAAACTGATCCTGCAGCGTGCCGGGTTCCTCATTGATCTTGTCGCTGACGGCAGCGAGGCTGTCATCGCTCATAGCCGCAATCCCTATGACGTGATTCTGATGGATTGCCAGATGCCCATCATGGACGGCTTTGAAGCGAGCAGGAAAATCCGTGAGCTTGATGGCAAGCAGCCCGTAATTATCGCTGTCACTGCAAACGCGCTGGTTGGCGAGCGTGAACGCTGCCTCGAAGCCGGAATGAACGATTATCTTTCAAAGCCCTTTCAGGCGGAACAGCTTGTCGGGGTGATCAAAAAATGGGCTGCTGTCGAACGCGATAAATCAGCGCCGCCAGAACAGCAGTAAACCAAACAGCAGAACCCAGACGAAATCGAGATAGTGCCAGAAAACAGCCACGCCATTTGCCACCGCACGCGTCTGCATCTGGTATTTCGGTCCGCTGGCGGGTTCGTGCGTGCGCACGAGCAGATAAGACAACCCGGCCAATCCCGCTACAATGTGCAGCCCATGCAACCCGGTAAAGAGAAAAATAAACCACGAGTGGGCATTCTCTTTCAGAATGATGCCGCTGTTGAGAATTTGGAGCCAGGCGGCGATTTGCCCCGCAAGAAATAAAATGCCCAAAACTGTGGTCCATGCCGTCAAGCGAAAAAAGCCGCGCTGATTGTTATGCCCCAGCCGGCGGCGCGCCGCCTCAAAGAGGCCGCTGCTGGCCAGCAACACCGTCGTCGTTGCCCAAAGAACAGCAGGAATACGGATATGTCCCCAGAATTGCTGGCTTTGCGATCGCACAACGAAAACGGCGATCATGGCGCCAAACGTCATCGTCACGGTAGCCAGAACGACGAAGACGGTGAAAATCGAAAGCGAGTTCAGCTCGCGCTCGCGATGGACGGGTTCAACAGCAGATTGCACTTCATCTACTATCATCTCGCGCCCGCTCCCAGCCCGTGCCTTCGTACGTTGCCGGGAACAGGTGCGGATGGAAAATCTCTGCAAAAATACGCAGCGACTCAAGCAATCTCGGCCCGGGCCGGTTCATGTACTGATTTCCGTCGCAAAGAAAAACGCGACCTGCGCGTACGGCTTTCAAATCCTGCCACCCGCTTCGCTCTTCAAGCCAGTGCATCTCGCTTCGCGTGCGCGCCAGATCGAAGCCGCAGGGCAGCGCGACGATGACGTCCGGGTCCGCCTCGGCCAGCGCTTCCCAGGTCATCCAGGGAGAGTGCTGTCCGGCGGCTCCGAACAGATTCCGCCCGCCTGCCATGTCAATCAGTTCCGGAACCCAATTCCCGCCCGCCATCAGCGGCTCGAGCCATTCCAGAGCCGCCACACGCGGCCGTAGCTGGGACTGCGCGGCTCTTTCGGAAATAGAATTCATCTCCTCACGCAACCGCTCGATCAGGCGTTCCCCCTCTCGAACGACACCGCACGCTTGCGCAACTTGCCGGATATTGCGCCACAAATCGGCCAGCTCGTACGGTTCGAGTGCAATGATTTCCGCATCGGCGCCTATCTCTTCGCGCAACGCCCGCTCCACATCCTCCAGACTGACCGCGCACACCTTGCATTGCGTCTGCGTGATGATGTGTGTAGGCCGGAGTGCGCGGATTCGTTCGGCATCAAGTTCATAAATGCTCAGTGCGGAGCGGAGGCGGTCCTTCAGCAGCCGGTCGATCTCGCGGCTTGATCCGCCGACTGGAAAGCTGGGCCGGCTGCACACGGGCAGGCTTAACACGGACGCTGGACAGTCGCATTCATGCGAGCGGCCAACCTGAAATCTGCCCAGCTCCAGTGCATGCACGATTTCCGTCGCACTCGAAAGCAGCGGCAGAATGCGCAAGCTGGTCACACGCCCATCCTATCCGGAATCGAATTTGTTTAAACTAGGGAACACCAGAGGGAAGGTATGAGTTATATTTCGATCCGCCGGATCGCCGTTATTTGCGTTGCAGCAGTGATTTTCACGATCTCAGCCGTTGCTCAGAATTACAAATCGCTTATCGGGACGTGGAAGATGACTTCGGAAACCGACGGCGATCCTGTGGAATGGTCGCTGGTCCTCAGGGAAGTAGACGGAAAGCTGGCGGCATTTCTCACGACCGACAGTGGCGAGCAGGCTGCCAAAGGCTTTACTTACAGTGACGGCGTGCTGAAGTTTCAGGCGCCGTACGAGGGCGAATCTTACGACATCGAGCTAAAGGTCAGCGGCGACAAACTGGACGGCACCTGGAGCGGCAACGGAAACTCCGGCAAAACGAGCGGCGCCAGGGCCGTTACGCACTAGCTGTCGACGTAATGGCTTATTTTGTGAATGCTTCCGATTTGCCGGGGATCGAATGATCCGGATAACCGGCCAGAAGCGCACATCGGCAAAGAACATGAAGCACTTGCTTATGACGGTCGGGCTCGTGTATTTGGCTGTTGTGTTTTTGAGCCGTACCAGCAGCGGCAACCCTGTTCCGGAATTCGTAGATCTGCTGCAAGGCAATGCGCTGGCCGAATGGGTTAACGTCAATACGACGCCTGAAACATGGCGGATGAAGGATAACGTGCTGATCTGTTCCGGGCATCCCATCGGGGTCATGCGAAGCAAAAAACAATATGAAAATTTCGTTCTGCATGTCGAGTGGATGCATATAGAACCTGGTGGGAATTCAGGCGTTTTCGTTTGGAGTGGCGCCCGCCCGGACGCGCAAACCCGGCTGCCGGACGGGGTTGAGGTCCAGATGTTGGAACTGGATTGGGTGAATCTGAACAAGCGCAATGGTGAGGTACCGCCCATTGCCTATGTACACGGCGAACTCTTTGGAGTCGGCGGAGTCAAGACTGTTCCGGACAATCCACGAGGAGAGAGAAGCAAGTCTGTTGAGAATCGGTGTAAAGGCCGAGGAGAATGGAACACCTACGATGTTGTCGCCGTGGATGGCTGCATCAAGCTCTCGGTAAACGGAAAATTTGTGAATGGGATCAGCCACTCCACGCAGCGTAAGGGTTATCTTTGCCTGGAATCAGAAGGAGCGGAGATTCATTTTCGCAATGTCAAGATTATGGAATTGCCGCCCGGCGTAGCAAAACCAAATCAAATTGCTCCGCCAATCTAAGGTCTGGCATATCGGACTAACTCTGGAACAAGCACGCGGCGAAGTGTTTCCAGAGAGCGCTGCTACCTAGCGCCGCGTCGCTGCCGGCGGGGCCTCGTATTATGCTTTCCGCCGGCTGAGAGCGATCAAACAAATTGTTTCAACTCTGCCCCACCCAATCCCGGCTATACTGTAGGGCTTGTAAACCGATGGCATAACGTGCTTTATCGGAGAGACACATGAGAGGGCGACAGACTTTTCGGATCTGTGTTGCGTACGCGCTTGCGGTGAACCTGTCGTTTGCAGCCACTCCTACGATCGGTATTGCTTCCGCCATCGGCACATTCATTGTTAACAGCAATGAGGTGGACGGCAACGCCAATCTGTTCGAGGGCTCCAAGGTAAAGACCGGGAAGGCTTCTAGCCAGGTCCTTCTGCAAAACGGCGCCTCCCTGACGCTTGGTCTCAATTCGGCCGGTATGGTTTATCGCGATCACCTGCTGCTGGAATCCGGGGCTACCAAGGTCGATAACATGAGCGGTTACCGCGTCGAGGCCGGCAGCTATCGCATCGAGCAGGATCAACCCGCGTCACAAGCGGTAGTACGCCTGGAGGCGGGCATGGTCGAAATCGGCGCTCTGGCCGGGTCGCTGCGCGTGCTCGACAGTAAGGGTGCCCTTTTGACGCGTATTGGAACCGGCACCGCTTCGGCATTTCAAGCCGGTGGATCCGGCGGTGGGCAGGGAACGCCAAATCCGAACGTAAATACCAGAACCCGCTATCGGACAGCGGCCGCGCTGCTGCTGGCAGCGACGCTGGCCGGGCTGGGCCTGGCAGTGGACGCGATCTTACAGCCGGCTCCGACGAGCCCTTAGCCGTTCCCAGCCCATCAATAGCGCCGGTGCAGGTATGTGCGGTGCGTCCAGCGCCAGCACGAACGTGTACAGGAGACGCTGACAATCAGAAAAAGCACAACGATAATCAAACATCCGATGGCAATGTTCCGCGTTGTCGCGCTACCGGGCGGGCGCGATGCGACGCTGAAAGCCGTTCCGCAATTCGCACAGAACTTAGCAGTATCAGAGTTGTTTTGGCCGCAGTTCGGGCATGTCATGGCTATCCATACTGTAAGACTTTAAGCGTTTGCGGATGGCATTTACCAAGTTTTAGCGGGTCAACTTGCGTTGCGCAACGACAGAGCGGCCTGCAGCATCGCGCGCGCGTAGGCGATGTCGTAAACCATGCCCGTATAGCCGCCGCCGCCCGGATATTGGTTGCGAATGCCGCGCTCACGGTCTACATCCAGCGCGCGCTCGTGCTCGGGATAAATCAGGCGCGGATATTTCACCGTCACCAGCTCGCGCATGACCGCGAACATGTCGTTTTCGCCTTCATCGATGAACACTTCCGTATATTTGTCGTAGGGCTTGCGCACGCGCACGTTGCGGTAATGAACGTGATTGATGCGGTCGCGCGTGCCGAAGTAGCGGCAGACTTCCACCGGATCATGACCTAGCTCGCGAGTAACGCCGCAATCGAACGTGATGCCGTTCGAGGGACTGTCGACAATTGTGATCAGATGCTTCCAGCCTTCAAGCGTGCTCATGATCTGGCCTGAGCCGCGGCTTATCGCAACCGGCGGATCGTTCGGATGAAGCGCCAGCCGCACGTTCGCCTGCTCGGCAGTCGGAACCACAGCTTTTAAAAAATATGAGATATTGCGCCACATCTCCTCGAGTGTGTGCGTGCCTTCCTGGGGCAGCGGCGGCAGGTCTTTGATGCGGTCGGCGTCGAAAGCCGTCAGCCCGGCTCCGCCGCGTCCCGTCTCTTCGTAATAGCCCTCAATCGCGCGGTGCGCATAAAAGTTGTATTCCACCACGGGCAGGCCAACTTTACCGGCCACGCGAATCGATTCTTTCACTTTTTCGATCTCGGCATCGCGACCGGGCCGTCCATAAAGCGTATTCGGGAAACCGCCGATCATCAGATTGCCGAGCGACAGGCCGCCGCCCTTCAACTTGTCGATGATCGCCCGAAGCTGCTCTTCCTGCCAGGGAACCGGAGGCCCGCCTGAAAGCACGTGATCGACACCGATCTGTTTGATGCGCCGGATTTCCGCATCGTCGATGTGGCCGATGTTGATCGGCGCGCAAATCTTGGGCGTTTGAGCGCTCTCCTGCGGCATGCCGGCTCCGGGCTTCCATTCCTCCTGCTGAGCGGAAAGCGTGACGGGCACGAGCGCAGCCGATGCAATTTGCCCGAGCGCGCTTCTTCGCGATATCTTTTTCACGTCGATGGCTCCTCCATGTAAGATATCTGCTCGGAGATAAGAACGTGCGACTCCCTTCTCGCAGACACTTTTTGCAGATGACGGCAGCGGCCGGATGCATCTTCCCCAGTCGCTACGCGAAAGCGGCAGCCGATCTCAAGCGCAAGATCAAAATCACCGGCGTGAAATGCATGATCGTACGCGGCACCTGGGACTGGAACCTGATCAGGATCGACACCGATTCGGGCCTGTACGGGATCGGCGAAGCGTATTGGGGCTGGGGCGTGAAAGACCTGGTCGTCAATAAAATGCGTGGCATTCTTATCGGCGAGGATCCGCTCAACGTCGACAAACTCTACACGAAAATGCTGATGCAAAGCGCAGGCGCGGGCGCGATCGGAGGGGTAACCATTACAGCAGCAAGCGGCATCGAGATCGCGTTGTGGGACCTGGCGGGAAGGATTCTCGATACGCCTGCCTGCAATCTGCTCGGTGGAAGATTTCGCGATCGTGTGCGCTTCTACCGCACCACGCAG
>DATBGM010000199.1:0-23101 GCA_036557945.1 Bryobacteraceae bacterium
GGCGACAGCATCGATGGTGAAGATCTGGTGGTCCGCAAGGCAGCCGTCGATGCCCTCGGGCCATTCAACGGCACGGTGATCGTGGCGGACTCGCACAACGGCCGCATTTTGAGCATGGTCAATCAGAAGCTCGCGCTCAAAGGCGCCTACCAGCCCTGCTCGACCGTGAAGATCATGGTCTCGCTGGCATCGCTCAAAGAGCGGGTGGTGGATCCGAATTCCGACGTCCACATCTCGCGGCGAACGACGATGGACATGACGCGTGCGCTGGCCGTCTCGAACAATCTCTACTTCGCCAAGCTGGGTCAGGAACTAGGTTTTGACCGGGTCGAGCAGTATGGCAAGCTCTTCGGCATGGGTGAAAAAGCCGGTCTCGATATCGAGGGCGAAGAGCCCGGTTATATCGCGAGCGAAACGCCTCAATCGGGCATCGGCATGATGACCAGCTTCGGCGACGGTATCCGCCTCACGCCGCTCGAGCTGACCAGCATCATCTCGACGGTTGCGAACGGCGGAACGATGTACTATCTGCAATACCCCAAGAATCAGGAAGAAGTCCAGAAGTTCATCCCTCGCATCAAGCGCGAACTCGAGATTGCCGACCTGATCCCGTCCGTGAAATCCGGCATGATGGGGGCGGTCGAATACGGCACTGCCCGCCGCGCCGGGTATACCAATCTGGACGAGACCATCCTCGGTAAGACCGGCACCTGCACCGATACGGCCCAGCCCGGTGTCCATCTCGGCTGGTTCGGTTCGTTTAACGATTTTGGCGATCGGAAACTGGTCGTAGTTGTTCTCCTGACCGGCGGACGGGGCGTCAGCGGACCCATCGCCTCGGGTATCGCCGGCAACGTCTATCACAACCTGGCGCTCGCCAGCTATTTCAACCCCGGGACGGCCCCAGCCGTTCCTACCGCGCTCATCTCGTTGGAGAACACCGCCTCCCCGACCGTAGCCCAGTAATTGGTTTTTGCCACAACACACGCCGCGGCATTATTTGCGCTGATCCTGGCGCTCGTTTGCTTTAGCGTCTGGCCCAATCTCTACAAAAAGGCCCGCTGGCGTTTTGAGCTTTTTGCTCTCGATTTTGCGCTAGGAGCGCTCCTTCTCGCCTTCGTGGCGGCTTACACGTTTGGCACACTGGGCCCCGAGATGTCGTTTACCGATCGCATGCTGGTCGCCGGCCGCACCGCCTGGCTGTGGATTTTTGCAACGGGCATTGTTTTGGCCTTCGGCAACATGCTCGTGCTCGTCAGCATCTCCCTGCTCGGTCTGGCGGCGGCCCTGCCCATCAGTTTCGGACTAGCCATCGTCCTGTTCACCGCGATTCATTACCGGTTTGTTCAAACGTCCCAGGCACTTGCCGGCATGGTTCTGCTTGTTGTGGGTATTCTATGCGCCCTCGCCGGATCACGCCGGATGAAGCGCACTGTCAAGCGAGGCTGGGTAAAAGGAGTTTGTTTGGCAATTTCGGCCGGCGTGCCGCTCGCACTGGCCGAGTGGATGCTCAGCGGAGTCTCAGACCCCGAGTTCGGCCCGGGGCCCTACGCCTCCGTCCTGATGCTGGCGCTCGGTTTTGTCATCGCGACTCCTGCCTACAACTTCTTCTTCATGCACATCAAAATTGTCGGTAATCCGATCGGATTTGCGCACTACAAAATTGCCACTCGGAAAATGCATGTCCCCGGTCTGCTTAGCGGAATGATCTGGGCGACCGGCATGCTTGCTCTTCTGGTGGCCTTCAGCGCTACCGGAGACGCCGAGCTGGGCACACATGTGCGTTTCATTCTGCCGCTTTTCTCCATTGCGTTCTGCGCCCTGAGCGGTTTGTTCGGCTGGGGCGAGTATGCCGCGGGCGGGCGCCGGGTCCTGTTGGTTACTGCTCTCTGCTTTATTGCCGGGGTTCTGGTGACAGGGTTCGCCTTAACCAATTGAAGATCTTCCGCGGCATCTTCCGGATAGCGGCGCGCATCTCTCTGGGTGAGAATAAAACGAGTGTTGTTGCGCGATCACATCCGAGCCATCCAGCGTGAAGACCCGGCTGCCAAAAGCGCTCTCGAAGTCCTGCTCTGCTACCCCGGCCTGCACGCGGTTTTGCTGCACAGGGTGGCGAGCTGGTTTTACCGCCGGCGCCGATACGTCGTGGCACGGCTCATTTCACAATTTGCGCGTTTTCTCACCGGCATCGAAATCCACCCCGGCGCAGTGATCGGTAAACGCCTCTTCATTGATCATGGTCTTGGCGTTGTTATCGGTGAAACGGCGGAAATCGGCGACGATGTGCTCTTGTACCAGGGCGTAACTTTGGGCGGCACCGGGAACATGCGCGGGAAACGCCATCCAACGCTCGGCAATCGAGTGGTGGTGGGTACGGGAGCTTCTGTTCTCGGCAGTATCACGCTGGGCGATGATGTGAAAGTCGGCGCGGGGTCCGTCGTCGTGCATTCGGTGCCGGCAGGTGCAACCGTTGTCGGTATACCCGGCCGCATCGTTAAAGCACGCGACACGGATCTGGGTGTGCTGGAACATGGCCGCGTCGCCGCTTGCGCCGAATCCGAAATTGCCGATACGGAGCAGCTTGCCGACCGTATCCGTGAACTCGAAGCGCTGCTGCGCATGCTGCTCGACGATCGTGTCGGCCAAAGCCGCGGCTGACATCAAGCCGGTCATCCATAGCAGAGCGCCGCAACGGATCAACGCGCGTTGCCCGTATCACTGTAAGAAAGCAACCGCCACGGTTACGAGAAATAGAAGGGCTGTTTGAGGAAGCGGCAACTATTCTGGAACGAATGGCCGCATGAACCAGCGGGCATCGACTCTGGCCAGTCCTGAACGAACCGAACTGCAAATATTATGTAGTGAGCGTCTACAGCTTTGTAAAAACCAATAACGTGGTTTGACCCGCCGTAAGGGACTCGCTACCTTCAGCGAATCGAACGCCGCATTACATTCTAAAGCGCGCAACCTGCTACCGCTGAGCTTTTGTTTTTCAGCTTAGTAAGTACTTGCTACATTTGCGTACGTATGTGCGCCTCGGGTTCACGAGCGATAGCGCTTTCGAGAGTTTGCGTATCCCACAATCGTAAGACCTGCGCCCGGATTTATGCTCCAGTAAGTTCGTCATATCGTAAGCCTCCGGTGGGGAAGCCAGGAATGTAGACACCATACACCATTGGACGTGGAAATTCTACACTCTTACTCCTCCCGTAAACTCTGCGCCGGATCAATTCTCGTTACGCGCCACCCAGGGACGGCGCTTGCGAACAAAGCAACCAGCAGTAACAGGACGGCAACACCGGCGAACGTGATCGGATCGTTCGGCGTGACGCCGAAGATCAACGATCGCATGGCACGCACGCCCGCAATTGCGAGCACGCACCCAAGCACGAGGCCCGCGCCCGACAAAGCAAGTCCGGGCAGCATGATAGTCCGGAGGGCCCGGCCGGCGGAGGCGCCGAGCGCCATGCGAATCCCGAGCTCGCGTGTGCGCTCCGCCACGGAGTTGCTAATCAGGCCGTAAATGCCAACCGCGGCGAGCGCAAGCGCTAGTCCGGCGAGAACGCCGAGCAGGGTGGCAGTCAGGCGCTGAAAGGCGAGCGCCTGCGCACGCACCTCGTCCATCGACTGAAACTCAGCAAACGGTAACAGCGGATCGGTTGCCGCGACAGCGCGCTGCAATGCGGCTACGATCGTTTGCCGAGAATCGCGCGAGCGCACGACCCACCACGGCGTGAGCCAGGTATGAATGATAGAGAGATCGCCTTTCAACTGCGCCGCAGGCACATAGATCTCGGGTACCGGACTAAGCGGACCGTAAGCGCCCCATCCAGCCTGCTCCTGAACATCGCCGACAACGCCTACGATCTCACCGGCATCGAGCTCGGTGCCGAGCGCGTCTTGTCCACTGAGGTATTTCTTCACAAACGCCTGGTTGACAATTGCGACCGGCTGCGAATTTGCGCTATCGCTTTCGCTCAAAAGACGTCCACGCAGCAGCCTCATGCGCAGCGCCTCAAAATAGCCGGGTGTGACATAGGTCAGATCTGTAATCTGGTGCTCTTGTGAGTGCACGCCGTTGCGTACGGTGAACCAGTCGTTTAAAGCTCGCTGATAGGGGAGCGTTAGTCCAACGCCCGCCGCTTCCACGCTCGGCGTTGCGCGAATCCGCTGCAAGGATTCTTCATACAGGCGATTCACCACGGCAGCCTTTGCGTAGCGCACATCTCGCAAAGAAAGAGTTGCGCCGATTACGTTCCTGCTGTCAAAGCCCGGGTCGAGTCCGGCGAGATGCGCAAAGGTGCGGATCAGCAAGCCTGCGCCCACCAGCAGCATCACGCTCAGCGCCACCTCGGCCACAATCATGGCGCGCCGCGGCCATGCTGATGAACTTCCGGATGCGCCGCGCGCGCCGCCTTGCACCAAGGCGGAACGAATATCGGCACGAATTGTCTGCAACGCCGGATAAAGCCCGAAGATGAAAGTCGCTAGAACAGAAATGAGCGCCGTCGCAGCCAGTACCCCCGCATCGAGCGAAATCGTAGATGACGGGATACCCAGCGCTTCGATATCGAGCCGCTTCAATCCAACGAGAGCAAGCGCGCCGAGCAGCGTGCCTGCAAGCGCGCCAAAGATTGCCAGCAACAGCGACTCCGTCATAAGCTGCCGAGTAATCGCCGCTTTAGTTCCGCCGAGTGCCAGCCTTGTGGCGATTTCGCGCGCGCGTACAGCCGAACGCGCGAGTAACAGACCCGCAACGTTCACGCAGCCAATCAGGAATACGAGGCCGACTGCGGACCACAGCAGCAAAACCGGTTTTCTGACCTGAGTCGTTAAGCCGCGCTTTAGCGGGATCAGGCGCAATTCCGCCGAAACCCCCGGCGGAAAATTCGCATCGTGGAAAAGACGCGCACCGATCGCGCGCACCTCCGCGTTTGCCTGTGCCTCCGATACACCAGGATGAAGCCGCACAGCAACCCGATAATTCGTGCCTCCGCCTTCGCCTGTCGTGGAAGGCCGAAGGGGTGTCCATAGATCCGCAGGTGCGTTGGTTCGAAAATCCGGCGGCATCACGCCTATAACCGTATACGGTTCGCCGGCGAGCGTAATTTTCGCACCGAGTACGCCCGGATTTGCACGAAAGAGACTGCGCCAGAGCTGGTCGCTGAGCACTGCTACCGGCGTGCCGCCCATGCGGTCTTCCGCGCGCGTAAATTCCCGGCCGATCTGCGGTTCAACACCCAGCACATGAAAGAAGCCCGCCGAAATACGCTGCTGCTTGATATAGCGCGGCGTGGTTCCGAGGACGACATTCACGCCGCCTGCGCCATACGAAAAAGCTGCTGCATCAAAGTCTTTTGCGGCGTCGCGAATGGCTTCCCAGGCGCGCCCGTTCTGCTCGACCTGCTGGTACATAGCGTTATGCCCGCGCTGCTCTGTCACCACGCTGAACAGACGCTCCGGATGTGGATACGGCAGCGGACGCAAAATAGTCGCATCGACGATGCTGAACACGGCAGTATTCGCGCCGATGCAGAGCGCCAATGTCAATGCCGCGACGATGGTGAAGGCCGGATTTTTCCAAAGCAGGCGAAGAGCAAAGCGTACGTCCCGCATGTCAGCAAAAATCATACAGGAAATTGCCCTGTGCTAATTTTTTGCTACAAACCGGTGTTTCAGGCTGTTTTCGGCGAGTTGCCGCAATTCATCCCGCGAGAATCCGAACACTTCCGCCGCCAGCATATATTCGTGAATTAAATCGGTAGAAAACAGCGCCGGATCATCGGTTCCGAGCACGACCGGCACGCCCGCATCCCACAAGCGCCGCAGCGGATGTTCGGCAAATCTCGCCACCGCGCCCGTGTACACGTTGCTTGAGGGGCAGACTTCAAGCGGAATCCCGCGCTGCTGCAAAACCTGTAACAAGCGATGGTCTTCGATCGCCCGGATTCCGTGGCCGATGCGCTCGGCGCCGATCGCCAGCGCCTGCCATATGCTTTCGGGCCCGCCGTGCTCTCCGGCATGGCAAGTCAGCCGTAAACCGCTGCGCTCGGCCTCCTCATACAACTGGCTGAACCACGATGCAGGTCCGGCCTGCTCGTCGCCACCGATACCGATCGCTACTACGCCTTGCGAGCGAAGTTCGCGCGCAATCGCGAAGACACGCGCGGCGGGTTCGGCGCCGAATTGACGGATGGCATCGAAGATCCAGCCGACGTGTACTTTTCCGAAGCGCCGCACTTCCGCGCTGATCGCTTCAAATACCGGCTCGATCTGCTGCTCTTTCCAGAGAATGACTCCCGCCGATAACGTGATCTCCGCATGCGTGATATTTTGCGCCGCAAGTTTCTCGAGCAGTCGTTTCGTCGCAAGCGCATAAGCCGCAGGCGAATCCAGCCTCCGTGAAACCCAAACGTATGTTTTCAAAAAGCCGGCGAATCCGGAATACTCGAAAGCGGCGCGGATTTCAGAAAGGGTCAGCGACGGATCGATCTCATGGATAGTTTCCGGTTGCACGCTGCCTTCCAGGTGAAGATGCAATTCGGCCTTGGGCAAGGCATGAATGAACGCTTGCAGCCCTGCGTCAGAATTTTCCACAGGAATCTGCTGATTTCTTGTCCAGGTTTACGCGCAATCGAGTCTTTTACAGAGATAGCAAATGTTACGCCGGCGCCTTCGCCTCCTTGCGTAAATGGATTGACATAATAAGACGCGATGACTGAGCAAGAAATGGAAGCAGTTGCGGGCGGGTATCACGGAGATGCCTTCGGGGTTCTGGGTCCGCATGCTTTGAAAAACGGAGAGTGGGAGGTGCGAGCCTTCTATCCGATGGCGAAAGACGCCGAGCTTGTCACTCCGGATGAATCCGTTCACATGGAGCGCGTGCACGCAACCGGCATCTTCACCGCGCGCTTACCGCAATCGCCGGCACGCTATCATTTTCGCCTGACGAGCAACGAAGAAGTGACGTGGGAGGCCGAAGACGTCTACCGCTTCCCGCCGATTATCTCGGACTTCGACCTGCACCTGCATTCGGAGGGAACGAATTTTGAAGAGTACAACATGCTCGGCAGTCATCCGGCGACTCTCGACGGGATCGCGGGTGTGCGCTTTGCCGTGTGGGCTCCGAATGCGATCGTAGTGAGCGTCGTCGGCGATTTCAACGCCTGGGATACCCGCCAGAATCCGATGCGCGCACGCACGGGCGGAGTGTGGGAGATTTTTCTACCCGGCGTGCAGGTCGGAGCGCCGTACAAATACGCCATTCAGTCGCGTTTCCGCGGCTATAGCCAGCAGAAAGCGGATCCTTTCGGTTTCTGGATGGAGACGCCGCCTAAATCCGCTTCGCGTGTGGCCGATATCTCGAAATACGAATGGAATGACCAGGCGTGGATGGAGCAACGGGGCCGCACCAACCTGCTCGATAGCGCGATGTCCGTGTACGAAGTGCATCTCGGCTCCTGGATGCGCGACTACCAGAATCAGCCGCTCTCCTATTGCGAGCTTGCCGAGCGTCTTGTTCCATACGTGAAAGAGATGGGTTACACACACGTTGAGATGATGCCCATCGCCGAGCATCCTTATTCGCCTTCCTGGGGCTATCAGGTGACCGGTTATTTTGCGCCCACTTCGCGTTTCGGGCCGCCGGAAAACTTTATGCATCTCATCGATCGCTTTCACCAGGCGGGCATCGGCGTCATCATGGACTGGGTGCCGGCGCATTTCCCCAAAGATGCGCATGGTCTTGCTTATTTCGACGGCACGGCTCTCTATGAGCACCAGGACCCGCGCCTCGGCGAGCACCGGGACTGGGGGACGCTGATTTTTAATTTCGGCCGCAACGAAGTGCGCGCGTTTCTGATTTCAAACGCGATGTTCTGGCTGAAGAAGTATCACATCGACGGTCTGCGAGTGGATGCGGTGGCCTCGATGCTCTATCTCGATTACTCGCGGAAGGCGGGCGAATGGCTGCCGAATATGTATGGCGGTAACGAGAATCTGGAAGCGATCAGCTTTTTGCGGCGTACCAACGAACTTGTGCACCAGGTTCCCGGGGCCGTGACGATTGCCGAGGAATCGACAGCATTCACGGGCGTTTCGCGTCCGGTGTATCTGAATGGCCTGGGCTTCACGATGAAGTGGAACATGGGCTGGATGCACGACATGCTGCATTATTTCGAGCTGGATCCGATTTACCGCAAGTATCACCAAAACGAGATTACCTTCAGCATGGTGTACGCCTTCACCGAAAATTTCGTGCTGCCGATTTCACACGATGAAGTAGTCTACGGCAAGCGCGCTCTGCTCGACAAGATGCCCGGCGATGAATGGCAGCGCTTCGCTAACGTGCGTGCTTTCTTGAGCTACATGTACGGCCATCCGGGCAAGAAGCTGCTGTTTATGGGAAGCGAGTTCGGGCAGACCGCAGAGTGGAATTCAGAAGGCCAGATCGAATGGTGGCTGCTCGAATTCATGCCGCATCAAAAACTGAAGGCGTTTTGCGCGGCGCTCAATCAGATCTATCGCAGCCAGCCGGCTCTTTATGAAATCGATTTTCATTACACCGGTTTTGAGTGGATCGATTTTCATGATGCGGATCAGTCGATCGTCTCCTTTATCCGCCATGCGAAGCGCCGGGACGATTACGTGGTGGTGGCTTGCAACTTTACACCGACAGCGCATTTAAAATATCGCATCGGCTTTCCGGAATCCGGCACTCACCTGGAAATATTCAATTCCGATGCGGAGATCTTTGGCGGCAGCAATCTCGGGAATAGCGGCGCAGTCAGGGCAGAGCGGATCTCGTCGCATGGGAGGCCGGCATCCGCCGAAATTGTGCTGCCGCCGCTCGCCGTCGTGATGTTCAAGCCGGAAAGGCCGCTTTCGCCTTTCGAGGCGAAAAAAGAAACGGCTGTCGATCCAGGCCATCCGCTGCAAAGCGCGCCGTAAGTCGAGACTCAGACCGCCGCCTGGCCATCTAAACTGCGCCACAGGTACCAGCACGCAAAGGTGCAGTAAGGGTTCCACTTCTCTGCGATCTTCGATAGCTCGGCCGGTTTGGGCAATTCCGCGAGTCCGTACGCTTTGCGCACCGCGTTGCGAATACCGAAATCGCCGAGCGGAAGCACGTTGGGTCGTTCGAGCGCAAACATCAGGAACATCTGCGCAGTCCAGACTCCGACGCCGCGCACGCGCGAGAGCAACGCGATGACTTCCTGGTCCGCCAGCGCCGGCAAACGACTGAAAGCAATTTCGCGGCTGCGTACGCGCTCCGCCAAATCTGTCAAGGATGCCATCTTCTGGCGTGACAGTCCGCAGGCGCGCAATTCTTTTTCGCTCAGGCGCAGAAACGATGACGCGGTGAGTCTTCCTCCGGCCGCTTTGCGCAGACGCTCGAAAATCATGGCGGCCGCTTTGCCGTGGAGTTGCTGGAACGTAATTGAGCGCGCCAGCGTCTGGAATGTCGGACGACGTGGTAACGCACGGTATGGCCCCACGCGCTCGATAATCGCGGCCAGCACGGGATCTGCGGCGCAAAGGTGCTGAAGAGCGTCTTCCATTGCTTCTACAATGCTAACGGGCCTTTGAAGGATGAGCCCGCGGTTTGTCAGCGAGGCGAAGATTCAAGAAGGATGAGCCCGCGGTTTGTCAGCGAGGCGAAGTTTAAATTTTAGATAATCGGAGTGAGATGAGCACTACGTCCGGCAGAATTCTGGGATTCTTCGTTCTCGCCGGCGCGATCTTCGCGCAATCCGTTCAGCCGCCGTCCGGGGCGGACCAGCAGCCCCAGGAACCGACAATTCGTGTGGATGTGGACCTGGTGAACATCCTGTACACGGTACGCACGAAAAAGGGCGGGCAGCTCATTCCGAACCTCGAAAAAAATAATTTCAAAGTTTACGAAGACGGCAAGGAGCAGACGATCCAGCATTTCTCGCGGGAAACCGATCTGCCGTTAACGCTGGGGCTTCTCATCGATATTAGCGCCAGCCAGGAGCGTCTGATCGATATCGAGCGCCAGGCGGCGGCGGCGTTTTTCTCGAGCGTCATCCGCAAAAAAGACGAGGCGTTTCTGATTTCGTTCGGTAGATCGACGGACCTGCTGCAGGATTACACGAACTCAGCGCGCCGGCTCGCTGCCGCGCTGAACGATCTGCGTGGAGATGGGCAAATGCCCGCCGCCGGTCCTGTTCCCATTCCCAACACGGGACCGGTTCCGCAGATCGGTAACGCCAAAGGCACTCTGCTGTTTGACGCTGTCTACCTCGCTTCGGATGAAAAGCTGAAAAGCGAAGTAGGACGCAAGGCTCTTATCCTGATTACCGACGGCGACGATCAGGGCAGCACGTATAATCTGCGAACCGCCGTCGAGGCCGCGCAGAAGTCCGACGCTATCATCTACAGCATTTACTACGTCGATCGCGACTTTTACATGCAGACCGGCATGTTCGGCGGAGGCGGCGAAGGCGATCTGCGAAAGATGTCTGCAGAAACCGGCGGCCACGTTTTTTCGGTCGATCGCAAGCACACGCTCGACGAGATTTTTCAGGAGATCCAGAACGAGCTGCGCAACCAGTATTCGATCGGCTACGTGCCGACGAATCCCACACGTGACGGCAGTTTCCGCCACATCGAGATCAAAGTCGACAACAAAGATTACCGGGTGCAGGCGCGCAGCGGCTACTACGCGACGCCGAATCAACCGCAATAGTCCATCAGGAACTTCGATGCGCGCTGACGTGCTTGCGCGCTTCGAGATACCCGGCGACAGCCTGACGAAACGGCGGCATGGGCGCAATTCCGGCTGCTTCCATCTTCTGATTGCTTAAAGCGGAAAATTTCGGACGGCGCGCGGCAGTCCGGTATTCGCGCTCGTCACTCGCTTGCAGCTCCGGCGACAATCCGGCCAGCTCGAAAATCAGCTTTGCAAAATTGTGCCAGGAAATAGCCTCGCCGCCGCCCATGTGGAAGAGGCCATGCAATCCCTGCTCGACCATGTCGGCGGTTCGCTGAGCGATCGCCGGAGCATAGGTGGGAGACGCGAAATGGTCCGCTACGACGCGAATCGGATTGCCGCTTTTTCCCAGGCGAAGCATGACTTCCACGAAATTCCCGCGCGGCGTAAACATGCCGCCCGGGCCAAATACGCCCGAGGTTCGAATGATGAGCGGATCCGCCAGATATGCCTGAGCATAAAGCTCGCCCGCGAGTTTCGAAACGGCGTACGCGCCGAGCGGGTGAGTGGGGTCCGTTTCAAAGTATGGACTGCCCTTCGTCCCGTCGAAGACGTAATCCGTGGAATAGTGGACCAATTGCGCGCCGGACTGGCGGCAAGCCATCGCCAGGTTGCGCACGGCCAGCGCATTCGCCTGATAGGCGGCCAGCGGCTCCTGTTCGGCGATATCGACCTGATTGTAGGCCGCCGAGTTAATCACCAGATTTGCGTTAGAGCTGCCAATCGCCTGTTCCACGCGCTCGCGATTCGTCACATCGAGCGACTGACGATCATAGCGTTGAACAATCCATTGCCGCTGCTCAAAAACGCGGCAGAGTTCTACACCAAGCTGGCCGCCGCCTCCGAAGACGAGTACCTTCTGCTGCATTCACTTTGCAGCATATCCGATCGCCAGGCCGTCAACCGGCGAAAATGAATTTATGCGCAGACGGGCAGAAGCGGCTTCTTCTCCACGGACGGGCCCACGCCCTCGCTGAGCAAACTGGCACGGAAGCGCAGCAGGTTCTGCAGGCCGGTCAGAATCTGCTCGACCAGCACTTCCACCCGCCATTTTCCATTCCCGTCTTGTGTTACCCGGATAATTTCCCCCAGGAAGAGGGCATCGTTACACTCAATGCTCACCGGTCCGGAGATGGCAGGCCTCTCGTCGAATTCCAAAGTGAGCTTTCTGCCGTTTAAGCCTCCGAAGATGCAGGTCAGAGGAGTCTTGTGTTCGTCTGTCTCGCCGCGGGCGGGGCTCAGGCTGGCAGTTTGCGAAGGGTTGTGAGTGGAGCTGGTCACAACTGACTCATCGGCGGTTCCGGAAAAAACATTACGCTATGCTCCAGCCTTTTTCATTTTGCTTGCGGGTTTCACCCGGATGAACAATTTATCCCATTTGTGATGCTTGCCCGAGGGCGTCGGGCGCCCACCCGGAAAGGTCTGGTCCAATAAACGGATATCCGAGATCAAATCCTGCTCCATCCACCGCCAGTTGGGCAGTTTCCCGCTGCTCGAACCGCCTACCTGGTACGCGAAGAGCTTGATAGAGCCGTTGTGAATGCCATAGTCGTGCGGCTCGACGATGCGGTCGCGATCCTTATAACGGAGTTGAATCAACCGCTTTTGTTCGATTGCCGTCCAGAGCACGTTGTTTATGCCGGGTTCGGCCTCGGGCGGCAGCGGCATCTCTCCTACGGATTTAAGGTATCGCCGAGATACTCGACCTCGAGACCGGAGACGGTTGCGCCGCCCTGGTGGCCGATGAAATCGACCGAAAGCTCGTGATCCGTCACTTGCGTTTCAAACCGCTGGACCACAGCGGCGGCCGGTCCGTAGGCGGCATCGACGTCATAATTTTTCAGCACCTTATTGCCGTTGAGCAGCACATCGAAATTGTAGTGTCCGGCTTCTTTGAAGGCGTAATCGGCAAAGTGCAATGTTACGGCGTAATGACCGTTGGGCAAGGGGAATTTGTAACTGAAATTCTGGTTTGCATAGCGATAGCGATTGGACTGGTAGAGTCTTTGCATATCGCTCGATGCGCGGGCGATCGGCTTGTTTGCGGTGTATCCCATGCTGGGCTGGCTGAATCCGTAGTCGGCAGCCCACATATTCCCCTGGGCATCTTTGAACGGGACGGTTGCGCCGCAGTCGATACGGATAATGTCCGGCTTTGCCTTGACCTTGATGGTGGCAGCGGCGGATTTGCCGGAAACGTCCTTGCTCTCGGCCGTTAGCTTGACATCGGTATCGTGCGCTAATTTTTCGGGCGCCGTGTACGTGCCGTCGGCTGCAATCGTGCCTACTTTCGGTTCGAGCGTCCAGGCGACGTTCTCGTATTTCGCCCCGTCGACCTTCGCCGTGAACTGCGTGGAAAGGCTGCGTTGCACGACAACTTTGTCAGGCGACAGGGAGAAATCGCCGAATTTCAGGATCATCTGCGCGCTGGCGGTCTTGGAAGGGTCGGCGGTGCTGGTCGCCTGTAAGACAATCTGCTGATCGGAGGCAGAGGGCGTTGCGGGCGCGGTGTACAAACCGTCCGGCGTTATCGAACCTGGGCCTTTCACGAGAGACCATTTGGCAGCATCGCTCATCTGCCAGCCGATGGTTTTGAACTGGATTTTCTCTCCGATTGTCAGCGCCGCAACTTTGGCGGGTGCAATGGACAGGTGTGCGGACGAATCGTCTTTGGCGATGGAGAAGGCGCTCAGGATGGGCGTGGGTGTGTTCTTTCCGGAACTGACGCGGCGCAGCGCAAAATAGAGCGAGTTATCGGACACATCGGCCGGCACGGATTGTGTCACGGGAGTGAGGCAGGCATTGTTAATGCCGGCGCCCATGTCGAAATCAGGCACAACAAGCTTGCCCTGAGTTTCAATATGAAAGGGTGCGCGCATCCCTCTGGGATACGTGCCCGTGCACTGCGGCTGCGCAAACATCAAGGTGATGTTGTAGTGCCCGTTGGGAACACGGAACGAGTAAAGCATGTCGCCCATGGAATAGCGGCTGGTGTAATAGAGCTGAATATCTTTGGTTTTGGGCCAGGGTTTGCCATAAAAGTCATCGACGGGGACGCCCCAGCTCAGTTCGCCCGCCTGACCGCGCCACCACATGTTGTGCTCGGAATCGGGCCCGTAATCGGGATAGAAACGATTCGGCGCGCCGGGTGCTTTGGTGGCGTCGGCAACCACGATGCGGATTGTACCTTTGGGCATCACGGTGAGCGCGATTTTGGCGGTGGATTCGGGATCGGCTGCGCTGGCAACCGAGAGAACGGTCTTAGTGGGGCGTTCCACATCAGGGGCGGTGTAGCGGCCGTCGGGCGTCAGTGTGCCGAGGGACGGATTCATCGACCAGCGCACCTGCTTCTGATCGGTTCCGTTCACCCAGGATTTCAGTTGGGTCGTGACGCCGGCCTGTATCCATTCGGCCGGATTCGGCACGCCCACTACCACGCCGCGCAACGTGATGCGCAGACGCGCCACATCAGAATTATGCGATTTGCCGGTTGCGATGACGGAAGCGTAACCGTCGGGCGAAGCGAGCTCGCTGTCCTCTTTAATGGAACCGTGGGTGGGCGAAGCCATCAACTGCGATTCGTCCACAATTTCAAAGTCACCCGAGCGCGGGCCGCCGGCGCGCACTTCGGCGAGAGCGGCCTCGACATCCGGATCTTCCGTAACGTCGGTAAAGGCGCCGATATCGAAGTTATTGCCGCCGTCGGCAAGCATCAGGCCGTACTGCTGAAGCTGCTTAAGCAGCACCTGCGCGAGCGGGCTGAAGCGGGAAATATCGTAGCCGGGCTTGAGACGGAAGCGCGTGCCATAGGGAATCTTGCCCCAGGCGCCGGCGTGGCTGCGCGCGGGCCAGGCCGATTGCGGCGCAATCAGGTTGTTTCTCAAAGTGAAGCGAAGAGCATGATTGATCGCGCCTGCGCGAATCTCTTCCAGGCCAAGCGTGAGCGGCGTGAGTAAGAGTCCGGCAGCGTCCACCGAACCTTCAGGCAGCGACGGATCGAGGCTGTTATATTTCAGCCCGCTCTGCGCCGTACATGCGGGACAGTCCTTGTTAACTCCGGCATCGTAGGCGCTGTAGATCTCATAGATGTTGCAGTTTTCGCGATCGATGGTGATTTCGTGACGATCGAGCGGCGAATGCGGGTCGGTGAAGACGCCGCTTTGCCGCTTCAGAGCGGGCCACTGCACCATTTCGTAGACGCCATCGTTCTGGGGCGTGTAGAGAAAGTGCATCTTTTTGCGCGGCGTGGAAGCATCGGCAAAATTGATACCGTAATCGGGAATGTAGTTGAGCTTGGCAGGCTGAATGGCGGCCATCCACTGCGCCGAGCGCGGGTCGACCGGCAGTTTATCGATACGCGTGTTGACAATGTGGTCGTTGCCGAGAATCTGGCACCCGCCGACGGCATGCTTGACGGGAACGCTGGGCGGAGCGTGATAGGTGCCGTCGGGATCGATGCTGCCGGGGCTGCCGGGCTCGAGCGACCAGGTAACGGGCGTGTTGGCGGTCAGGTGGACGACACCGCCGGGTGGAACCGCGGGCGCCTTCGAAGGCGTGATTTTCACCGCGCCGAAAACGAGTGTAGCGGGAACGAGCAGCAGAAGGAAAATTCGCATAAAGAATTCAAATTGCCCAAAGGCGCTGATAGTAGTTCCAAATCGAATCGACGCTCGATTCGAGTGAATAGTTGTGACGGAATCCGGTTTGGCCGAGGCAGGTGACATCGGCAAAGTGTCGCTGTACGTCGAGCGTGGATGCGGCCGGGCTTGCGACGGTTACATCGAGATCTGTTTGCCTGAAAAAGCATCGCGCAAGCTGAGAGACCGGGGTCTCGATGCCGGTTGCGATATTAACGATCTCAGAAGTTTGCGACGTTTTTGCCGAACGAACCTCAGCGAGATGAACGAGGGCGCGGGCGGCGTCGCGAACGTCGATAAAATCGCGGCTGGCGTCGAGCGGGCCGTGAAGGGTGAGTTTCGGTTCTGCGCCGTGCCGGATGCGGGCGAGCTGAAGCGCGATCTGGCCGGCAATATGGCGTTCATCCTGGCCGGCGCCGATCAGGTTGAAAATGCGCGAAATTACCAAACGAACTCCCGAACGAACCGCCGCGTTACGGGCCAGGAATTCGCCGGCCAGCTTGGTAACTGCATATTCATCAGCAGGTTGCGGGCAGCGGGATTCGCTAATCGGCAGCTCGTTATCGGGAACCGTCCCGTAGACGCCGCCGGTTGAACCGAGGACGAGCGTTCGAATACTGTTTACGCCCGAGAGCACCTGCAAAAGCGAAGCGGTAGCTTCGATATTAGATTTTACAAGCTGCGAGAGTGGGTCGCCACGAAGGCCGGAAGCGAGATGAATTACGTTCTGCGGACGGAATTGCTCCGCGATCGAGTGTAGGCGCCGAGTGTCGACGAGATCGCAGGCTCGATAAGTGTAGCGGGAGGGCAAGGCGGGTAAGTCAGCGGGGAAGGGCGCAGGAACGCGACCGCGCGGCCCGGTAACGCAATGAGAGAAAAGGCCGGGCAGCTCGGGAGAGCGGCCGATGCCGAGGATTTGGGCGCCTGGTTCCCACTCGAGAATTCGGGCGACCACATGGCGACCGAGGAAGCCTTGCGCGCCGGTGATGAGCCAGGAGGACATGGTCAGGTACGGTCGAGAAGCAGCCGGAGACCCTCTTCGAGCGCAACGGCAGGCGACCAGCCGAGCTCGCGCCGGGCGCGGGTGTTGTCGGCTACCAGGCGGAGAGCGCCGTTCGAGCCAGGGCGGCGATGGGTTGCATCTTCGACAATTTTCGACGAGGAGTTCAAAAGGCGGACGGCGGAGGCAGCCAGCTCGCGGATGCTGGTCGGGCGCATGGTTCCGATATTGAAGACGCTGCCAAAGGCGGGAGCGTGGCAGGCGCAGACGAGCGCGCGGGCCACATCATCGATGAAACAGTAGTCGAGTGTCGGGCGAAGGTCGTGAAGTAAGACTGGCGCACCGGATCGGGCCATGGCGATGATGCGGTTGAGAACGGCTTCGGGCGACGAGCCGCGGCCATAGATGGAAAACGGCCGGAGAACGATGGTTTCCAAACCGAAAGCGTGATGGTAGGCTTCGACGAGTTTTTCGCCGCAGATTTTGGCGGCGGCATAGGGCGAGCGCGGCCGGCAGGGCTGGTCTTCGGAGACGAATTCGCATTGCGGAAAGCCGTAGACCTGAGCGGAAGAGACGTAGACGAAGCGGCGGATGCGGGCTTTCACGGAAGCAGCCAGAAGAGCGGCGGTGCCTGCGCCGTGGACGCGTACGAATTCGGCGGGATTCTCGAACGAGGCAGCGACCGAGGGCGGTCCGGCGAGATGAAGGACGGTATCGGCGCCTTCCACAAGAGAGGCGACGACCTGCGGATCGCAGATATCGCCGCGAATGGAGGAGAGACTCGGGAGAAGCGGGTCGAAGTGCGTGGCGGGACCGAAGAGAGCCCTAATACAAGCGTTCTGTTGGCTGAGCAGGCACGTCGTGTGGTAGCCCAGAAAGCCGTTCGCACCGGTGATGGCGATATTCATCGTGCGACCTCGCGTCCGAGTGCGGCTTCGGCGCATGCGAGCGCCGCTTCGTCATTAATATCGATCCACCAGGCTTGATGGCGAAAGGCGGCGACTTTCTCGCCGTTTGCGATGAGACGGTTGATGAGCTCGGGCGCATGAATACGCTCGCCGGGTTGAATGGCATCGATCGCGCGCGGGGAAAGGACGTAAAGGCCGCTGGAAATCGAGATAGGGAGGAGCGGCTTCTCTTTATAGGCGACGACCCATGACCCGGCGAGCTCGAGCTGGCCGAACGGGATGCGGAACGGCTCGTCATGCGAGGCCACGGTGAGGGCTGCGCCGCTGCCGCGATGAAAATCGACGAAGGCCCGCAGGTCGAGATCGGTGAGGTTGTCGACGTAAAGAACGATGAGAGTTTCGGCGGGCGGAGCGAGGCGGGCTGCGCCGATGGTGCCGAGCGGCTTTGGCTCGATCAGCAGATGGAAGCGGGATGCGGCGGCGAGAAGGTCGTGCTCGGCTTCGTTCACGGCAACCGTAATGTCGTGGACGCCGTGAGAGCGGAGCATTTCGACGTTGTGCTGGAGGAGAGTGCGGCCGGCGACTTCACGCAGGGCTTTATGCGTTATTGTGCCGGACGCGCGCATCCGTTCGGAAGAGCCGCCGGCCATGATGAGCCCCTTGGCGCTCATAAGCGATGTGTTGAGCGCTTTTCTCATGAGCGGAGAAGGAACAGCAGCAGCGGAGAAAGGGACAGGTTATCGACTATACCGTTTTTGTCGATCAGCGCACGGAGCTCGGCGCGGGAAAACCAGCGCGTGTCGAGAACTTCGGAGCGGTCGAAGTCACTGTCAAGTTTGCGAATGTGATCGGCGAGAAAAATTTCGAAGCGCTGGTTGCTGCAGCCATAGGAAGCGTAGCAGTGCATAAAGGGCTCGATCGATTGGGCGGTGTAGCCGGTTTCCTCTTCCAGCTCACGCAGAGCGGCCGTCTGAAGCGGTTCGGAATCCGATACACCGCCGGAGGGGATGGCCCAGACATATTCCTCGACGATGAAACGGTACTGGTGAATGAGCAGCACGTCATCACCGCGGCACGCAATGACACCGACCGCGGGCCGGGGAAAGTTAATGGTGTAGTAATCGCGATGCTCCCCGCCCGGAACCACGACTTCGCTTTCGAGCACGGAGAAATACGGGTTCTGGTGCGCGGGCGCGGAGCGGGTGATGTGCCAGTGAGGGTGCTTCATTCTTTGCATGCGCGCGCGGCGTCAAGCAATGCCTGCGTGCGGGCGGCGTCGGGAAAATCGCAGGCTACCTGGCCGTCCAGGAAGGCGCGCGTTTCGAGGAGAAAGATGTCTTCGTCGCCGCCGGCTGCGAGGCGATTGTCGATTTCGTTCAGAGTCAGCCGGAAATCCCAGCCGGAGAGGGCGACCGTGCCTTGCGTGGTGAAGACGCGCAGGCCGATGTCTTTGCCAGCTCCGTCGCAGGAGTAAAAGAGCGTTCCGGGAGCGCCGCTTTCCAGGCGCATGGCGCTGGCGGCTTGCGAGTCACCGTTGAAAAAAGTTTTCATCTCACCGATCGCACCGCAAAGGTAGCGGCACAGGTCGAAAAGGTGAGTGGCCTGCTCGTTGTGCGGGCCGCCGGATTGGAGCGGATCGGTCCACCAGGGAACGTTATAGCGTTTCGAGATCCAGTGCGCGGCAAAGCCGATGATTTCTGCGCTTTGAAGAACCTGACGCGCGAGGCGAACGGAGCTGCGATGGCGATTCATGTAGCCGACGGCGTTGCGCACAGGCGTTTTTGCGAGTTGTTCGAGAATCGGAGCGCACTGCGCGAGCGAAGTGCCGATGGGTTTTTCGACGAAGAGCGGAATTTCGTGTTGGAGAGCGGCGATTTCGAGGCCGTTGCGGCTGCCGGGGGCGGTGCAGAGGAAGAGGGCGTCTGTAGTGTTCAGACAGGCTTGGGCATCAGGAGCAATGTGCGCGTCGTATTGAGCGGCCAGTTGAGAAGCGCGTTCGGGATCGATGTCGTAGACGTAGGCCACGCGATGGCCGAGTGCGCGAATACAGCGGGCGCGTTCGCGGCCCATGCGCCCGCAGCCGACAATGGCGATATTCAGGTCAGGCATGCGTAGTCAGGAAAGATGTGCCGGTCAAGGTCGCAAAAGCTGCCGGCGCGCTTTCCGAAGTTGCCCAAGGATGGGCGCTCAGGGCGTGCTGGATGTTTTGCAGCGTCGGGTTCAGGACGGCGGGGAGCGCTTCCTGTTCATAGGTAAGGAATGAGGCGGTCAAGTCGCGGACGAATGCGGGCGGCTCGGGGTTCGGCAATGCAACGAAGCGACGGCCGGTCCACTCATAGGCGCGTTCGCCTTCCACGTCCGGTTGCGTAAGAAAGTAGGGTTGCGTCGTCACGCCTGCCAGCAAGGGCGCTATCGCGTGGGTGTACCAGGGAGCGGGCCGGAGGTCGAGAGCAGCGCGGATTTCGTGAATGTCACGCTGTGCGAAGGCATAAAACGCTGCATCGCGGATGCGCATCAGTGCGGACGCGCGCGGCGGTTCGCGGAGTGCGTTTTCGCGATCAAAGTGAAGACGCAGATATTTCAAAGGGACGTCGGGATGCCCTTCCATGCTGTGCAGCCAGCCGAGATGATTGACGCCGGTATAGCCGAAACTGACGGGTTTGGGACTGAGGCTTTCAAGCGTTGTGAAGGGCAGCTCGCAGATCGCGTAGACCGGCCAACCGGGAAATTCGCCGGCCGTGGCGCGGATGAGCAGCCCAGCGGGCGATGTCAGTAATAAAGGAAGCGCGCGGGGCGCATGGAGCCGGACGAGCGTAAAGATTTCACGCAGCGTGGGCCAGGTGCGAATCGCCGCGGCGAGACCGCCGGGACCGAGACCTTCATCGCCGGGAATGCCATAGCGGACGGGAAACGTTTCGTCGTGCAAGCGCGCTTCGAGGCCCCCTTCGCGGATTTGAATGAGAACGATGTCTGCGCCCTCGAGCGCAGCGGGCCATTGGTTGCGTTCGAATGATTCGATGCGAATAGCGTTATCGCGGGCGAGCAGCCGGCAGGCCCGTGCGACTGCTGCCAGATGGGTGGTGGTGCGGCCAGCAAGACGAAGGGTGAGAGTGCAGTTGCGTTCGACGAGAGCTTCGATCAGCCAAGGGGTGCTCGGCGCGCTGCCACCCAATATTGTCACCGTCATAGCCGCATCCGGTTGCTGCGCAGGTAAGCGGCGCAGCCGTGCAATGAGGTTTCGTGATCGAGAGGCATGCCTTCAAACAGTGTGTCGAGAGAGGGGCGCGCTACGTCGTAGCGGCTGAGCTCGCAGGCGAGTTCCCGGATCAAAGTGATGTACGGTGTGCCGAGTGCATTGGCAAAGCCGCCCATCAGGAAAACTCGTTCCAGCCCGGCAGCCATGGCGACGGTGAGAAGCGACCGGACGAGCGGGCGCGTGCATTCGCGGATCAGCGCGCTGGTCCAGCAGTCGTTGGCACGGAAGGCGGGAACGATATCGTGCTCATTGGTCAGTTCGCGGCGGCCCGACCTTTCGCGAGCGATGCGCTCGATGCCGCGGCCAGAGGCGATTGCGCCCAGGTGGCCGCGACCACCGCAATCGCAGACGGGTGCATTGGCAGAATCGTCGACAACAACATGGCCGATTTCGCCTGCGTAGGCGGGACTGTCAAGGACGCCGGACGCATGGCAGCGATCGAAGAGCTTGGCGCCGATGCCGCTACTCACCGTGACCACAAGGAAGCGACGTACAGGCGTTATTTCGGCAAGATGCCAGGCGGCGGCGGAGACATCGTTCAGCACCGATACGCTGCGGCCGGTCGTACGCGCGATCAGGCGGGGCAGATCGAAGGTGTGGTTGCCACCGGCGACGGTGGGCGCCTGGACAATTTCGACGCCGTTGGCGATGGGTCCCGGGAAGGATAGGACGATCGGAGCGTCGGAAGACAAGTGTGCGCTGTGCCGGGATTCGTAGTCGAGGATGCCGGCGGCAATGCCCTGCCAAATGAGCTCCGGAGGTGTTCCGTCGGCGACGTTTGCGATGCGCTTCTTCATAACGTGCCGAATGCCGCGATCGGGGCCAGCGACCCCCGCTCGCAGATAGGTTCCGCCGAGATCAAAGAGAAGGCCGGTCATAATCGTTACCCGCGCTTACGCCGCGGGGCTCGGCCTTGACAGGTAGCGCGAGGTCAGAGACGAGTGCGAGAGCCCGGGCCAGCTCGCGATGAGAAACCGCACGGAGAAAATACGGCTCGCCGGGACGGCGGATCACGACCAGGTTCAGCGATCCGCCGCGATGCCTACGAACCTCGGCCAGCGCCTCTGACAAGGCTGCGGCTTCGGGCATGCGAGCGTCACAGCACGGCAGTCCCAGAGTTTTGAAGAGTGCTGCCAGGCGCGGCAGCAGATCGGGACTAGCGAGCGCGACGGAGAGCAGCATGTCGAGAGCTACGGCGTACCCGTGCGAAATTTCAAAATGGCTCGCCATTTCAATGGCAGGGCTGAAGGTATGGCCGAAATCGACCAGCCGCGCGAGGTTCTCTTCAAAGAGATTGGGCGCGAGCTCTTCCAGCATGAGCAGCTCGGCGCGACGCGTCACCTGGCGAGCGATGTGCACCGGAGATGCGAAACGGGATTCAAGGAGTTCGGCTCCGTAGCGTTCGAGTAAAGCAAGAAGCGCGGGATCGCGCAGCAATGCCATTTTTACAATTTCCGCGAAACCGCAAGAAATTTCGCGGCGTTCGAGCGTGGCGAGAAAACCGTAGTCGTTAATCGATGCGAGCGGCGGATGGAAGGAGCCGATCAGATTCTTTTTGCCATGCGCATTGACGCCTTGCTTAATACCGACCGCGACATCGACGAGGCCGACGAGCGTGGTTGGAATACGCACATAGTCGATGCCGCGGCGAAAAATCGATGCGGCGAAACCGGCGATGTCGAGCGTAATGCCGCCACCGATGCCGAGAATGATGCCATGCCGGGGCAGACCGACGCGCGCGGCGAGAGCGCAGATGTTATGAACCTGTTCCCAGTTTTTGGCGGATTCGCCGGGCGCGAGTGTGAGTTCGCCGGCAAGCTGGAGATGCCGGGCAGCGTACGCTTTCCAGGCGGAATGGTAGAGCGCGGCGACGGAGCGATCGAAGACGGCGAGTACGGGACGCGAGTCCGCCAGACCGGCGAGCGTTCGATCGGCCGGATCGAAGACGGGCTGCGCGGGATGAAAAACCCGGTATTCGATCCGGCGCGCGGCGCGCAGAGTCGTGCAATTCGTTTCAACCGAGATGCTCATGTCTCTTTTTCGTGCGCCACCTGGATAACCAGAATTTCGACGGCACTTTCGGTGTCGTTGATGAGCTCGTGCCACTCGCCGCTGCGCACGACGGAGAAGCTGCCGGGTTGAAGACGCGCTTCCTCGCCTGAGACGCGCATGAGCGGTGTTCCGGCGGCTATGAAATAGATTTCTTCGTTTTGATGATGCTCGTGGCGGCCGATGGTGCTGCCGGGGAGGATGCGCGTGTAGTCGACGAAATCGATGGGCGATTCGAACTCGGCGCTGTCGAGAATGCGGCGGAACTGTATAGGGCCGGAGCCGTTGTGCTCGTTGCAGCGCTCACAGGACGGAGTTTCGGAAACAGAGGCGAAGCGTCTCACGCGCGCGCCCCGTTTTCAAAGAACCGGCAAACGGCATGGATGACGTAGCCCGTTTCGCTCTCGTTCATGTCGGGACGGACCGGAAGGCAGAGCAGTTCACGGCTGAGACGTTCCGCCACCGGAAAATCGCCGGCGCGCCAACCGCGATGAGCAAAAGCAGGCTGCAGATGAA